>JACRDJ010000117.1 GCA_016218635.1 Candidatus Iainarchaeum sp. | reverse complement strand
CCCAGCGTGAGATTCGTTGAATTGTTTGGCCGCCAGATCCCTTTTCACATTTTCTTTTCGTTTGCCATCCTGGTTTCCGTAAAATTGCTGACCAAATACGATACCGGCATAGCCCGAACGCTTTTCTTCACGGTTTTATTCGGATTCCTTTCCCTTGCCCTTTACTCGGTTATTCTGAACCCGGTTTCCTTGCGTGAAACGTTTCGGTTTGGCCTGGATATCGTAATCAACGCGGTTCTGCTGGCATTGTTTGGGGACTGCTTAATTGAAGCCCATCAATGGGCCCGGGAACGGAAAAGAGGCCTTTTCGAAAGAATAAAAAACAGCTTGGGGGCTAAATAATACTATGTACGAAATGCGTAGCCCGGTGTGGATTCCTTGGACGGGCAACCCGAACGATTACTTAATCCTCTTCTTTTCGTCTCTTCTCATTCTGGGGGTTATTTTGCTTTCATTCAATCATCTGGCTGCGTTAATATGTTTTTTCACCAGCTTCCTGCTCCTGTTGCTCATGAAAGATTAACTCCTGCCTGAAATCCTCTCCATCTCTCCCCTCATTTTCCCTGCCACCACCTGGTCCCTGGTGACCAGTACCGGTATTTCGTTTTTTTGGTTGATGAGTTCAAAGAGTTTGTGCAGGTCGAGTTCTTCCACGCGTTTCGCGGACTTATAGAGGGAATGAATTGCTTTTTGGAGTTCTTTGGGGTAAATGACCTGCACCAGGAAATCCCCGTAAATGAGTGAATTTTCCGGAATGCCGGGTTTGACTCCGGTCAGTGTCTTGACTCCGAAGCGGTTCCACCATCCCGCACACCAGGAATCAATGGCCGTGGAACCCGAAGTCATGAAGAGGGAATCAAAGTTGGATGCCAGCTGCTGAATCAGGTAATAGTCCTTGTTGAAAGCCATTAAGGGCACGTAGAAATGATTCCAGTACACACCCAGGAAGGGACGGTCTTTGGGAATATTCTGGCCCACCAGCCCTAAAAGAAACTGGTCCACTTCGTGCAGGGAATTCAGCAAGTAAGCGGACTGCGGGCCCGCACCGGAATTGGAGCGGTATTTTTCCAGCAGCCGGGAGGCCTCTTTTTGGGTTAAATCAATCCATTCCAGGTTGAGCTTGAATCCATCCGCATTCTTTACAACCACTTTGCGTTCCAGCAATTCATTAAGGTGCTTGTGGACGGCCTGATACGACATTTCGCGGCCGAATTCGTGGGAAATGGCGGAATGAATGGATTTTGTTTTCAGCGGCCACTTCTGGGCCAGAACCTGAACCACCAGATCCTTGGAGGAAACGGAATTGAAATCAATTAAGGACATCATACTCCATTCACTGCCTGAAAAGTGTTTTTAACCTCTTTTGTAGGCAGCCATTCATACCCGTATGGATTCCAGTGCATCTTTAAAGGAAAAAATCCTGCAGGTCATTCTGTCGGAAGACCCGCTGACCGCGCGACAGATTCACCTGCGCCTGGCCCGCCATTTTGCCGTTTCCACCAGCTATCAGGCCACGCATAAAGCACTCCTTCTGCTCACGCAGGAAAAAAAGCTCACTAAAACCGGTCACCAGTATTCCTTAAGCCCGGAGTGGGTAACGCAGACGGAGAAAACCGCCGGTTCATGCGCGAATCCCTGGAGAAAAAAATCCTTTCGGGTTAACCTGGATTCCATGCCGGAAAACGCGTCCGTGAACGTGGAATGCGAGGGAATTCTGGACACCGGATGGTTTCTGGTAGACAAACTCATGAAGGCCCCCAACCCGCAAAAAAAGCCCTGCCTGGCCTTATGGCGGTTCTGCTATTCCGTCATCGGACTCGAAGAGCGCCATCTGAAAGGATTGCGGGAAGCATTCGCTCAAAATAAATGGTTTCTGTTGGTGTCGGAAAACAATGAAGTGGACCGCATGTTCGGGAAAACCCTGGAGGATTACGGCGCCCAAAAAACCGTTTTCCGGGTTCCCTGCACGACCCGGCTTTCGGATAAAATGGTCATCGGAGACTACGTGGCTGAAATTACCTACCCTTCTTTTTTCAGAAAAATGTGGGAACTCCAGAACCGCCT
>JACRDJ010000116.1 GCA_016218635.1 Candidatus Iainarchaeum sp. | reverse complement strand
TTCCGTTGCTGCCGGCCACGTGAATGAGCGTGCTTTTCGGAAAACGGATTCCGAGTGTTTTAATCATTTTTTCGGTTTTATGGACATTGAACCCAGAGTAATGGATTCCCTGTGCATTCACGAAAGAGACGGCCTGGGCATAATTCATGTTTTCACCGTAAGGGCACGAAGACGTATTCTTCTTCGGTTACCTGAAGTGTCTGCATTTTTCCGTTTGTTTTTTGGAGCACGTGAAACCGCTGGGATTCTTTTCCTACGGGTGCCACCAGTATTCCTTTTTCCTTGAGTTCTCCGAATATTTTTCCAGGAATTTCACTCGTGGCACAGGAGAAGAGGATTCGCTCAAACGCGTTTTTTTGGCCGGTTCCCTGTTTGCCGTCTCCGGGGATCACCCGGGCATTGATTATTTTTTCGCGGGCCAGGTTTTTTTCCGCCAGCCGGGCCAGGGGTTTGTGGATTTCAATGCCGGTGGCGGTTCCGTTTGGTCCGGTCAGCACGGATGCGAGTGCCATCATGTAACCGCATCCGCACCCGATTTCAAGCACGTTCATGCCTTGACGGACGTTGAGCAGTTCGAGTTCCCGTGCAAGGGTGGACGGCTGGGAGATGGTTTGGCCCCAGCCGATGGGAAAAACGGTGTCTTCGTAGGCGTGTTCGCGGAATTCTTCCGGAACAAACTGTTCGCGGCGTATTGCTTCAAATGCTTTGACGATGGATTCCGGGAACCGTTTTTTGGGTTTTTGGAGGAGTTCTTTTTTGTTCATGTCCTTTACCCGATTGCGGCGGAGAGGAATGCGAGCAGGGCGATCAGCATTCCGGATTTGCTGGCCTGTTGCGACTGACGGAACCGGTTTCGTGAAAGCAGGTACAGGGAAAAAAGAAGAATTCCGCCGGATACGATGAGGAAGAATGCATAGGCCGGGGTTGTGATACTGCCGTTAAGGAATGGAACCCACCCAAGCCCGATGGCCATGCCGTTGGATGCCGTACAGAGATATTTTGAGAGACGCGGGTAGCGCATGGGCAGAGTGCGCTTGTGTCCCTGGTCCTGGGCAAGGTCTTCAAAGTCCTTGATGAGTTCGCGGGCATAGTTGGCAAAGAATGCACTTCCGGCCAAGAGCAATGGGAGCGCATAGTTTCCGTGCAGGGTGGCTCCGAATACGAGGGGGGCTGCGGTTCCGGCGGACACCACGAGATTGCCCAGGGGCTTGCTTTTCTTCATGGACTGGGCATAGAAGTTAAGCAGGAACACAAACAGCAGGGCAATGGAGAATGCGTTGAGGTTAATGAGCCAGGCGAATGCCAGGCCGGCCAGGAAGAGCACTCCGCTTAGGAGCATGCCCTGTTGTTGGGTGATTCGTCCGCCGGCAATGGAGCGATCTGAGTGGGTTTTGCGGTCCGTTTCGTAATCGTACACGTCGTTGATGGCCTGACCGGCTCCGCAGATGAGGAAAACGGACAGGAAAACGAATCCCAGTTCAACGGAGAAGAACACTCCGTTTCCGAGGAATGCGCCAATGAGGGCGGAAACGCCGGCCATCAGGCAGTTCAGGGGACGGAGGAGGGCAAGGTAATCACGTAAAGCCATACTATTACAGGGACTTTTCTTTTTTTATCCTGAATCGTATCTCTGTTTGCTCTTGTCTGCATCGTTCCTTTGCTGATTTTTTCGTTTATCCCCTAAAACAGGGGCCTGACTTATTCTTCGTCTCCCTTTAAGACTTCCTCATAGAATTTCCATGCCTGACATACGATGCATTCCGGCTCGAAATCCGGGCATTTTTTTCCGTATAATTTCCCGATTTTGGCTTCCAGCCAGTTCAAATGTCCGGCTTCCTCAAAACACGAATTGCATTCCCAGTATTCCACCGACCTTTCTTTTCCGTTCCATCGGACTACATTGCACTTGATTTTTCCTGGTCTGGTTTTCCCGATTTTCTCATATTTTCCGGTTCCCTCAATGGGTATTTTGAATTTCCCGAAATAATGGCCGTTGGAGTATCTTCCTTTTGGGTTGACTGACGAATAAATCGCCTTTCCGCAAACACAACATTTGCGATTAATCTTTCTTTTCGCGTTCAAGGCATTCTCCTAGAACTTGTATGTCCGGTCTTTTCGTTTTTCTACCTTAAATAACTCTATTGTTTTCTCTTTCCATTCAATGTCGTAAATGATGCGGATGTTTCCTATCCGGATGCGATAGCGGCTGGCTTGTCCTGAAATCTTGGCTACATCATAGAACTGAACCGGGACGGGGGTTTCCTTCAAATCCAGCAGCAGAATGGTGAGCTTTTGCCGGAGTTTGTCGTCAAGTTCCTGCACCTCTTTTTCTATCCTTTTTGAGGACTTAATGAGAAAAGACAAGGGGTCACTTCCCCAGAATTCGGAATAGTTCCTTCTCACTTAAGTAATTTCCTGATTGGATTTCCTTTTTGGCATTCTCTATCTCAATGGTTTCTTTCCGGCTTAACTTGATTTCAGGAATCACCTGTTTCTTTTCAACCGTTTTCAGGCGCTGGTCAATGCTCTCCAGTTTTCTCATGACTTGCAGCAAAGAAATACCTGCACTATTGCTCATTTTGTTTTTCACCAATTAATAGATTCCCAAACGGTAATTTATTTGTTTGGTTAAATGGCTGATGAATGCCGGGCGGGGGCTTTTGCCGTTTCACGTGAAATGATCGTATCCGCCCTGGGTGAGTTCGGTTTTTTTTCCGTTTTTTTGGAGAAAAACCGTTTTTCCGGAAACAATGGTGCCTATCGGGATTCCCCATTTCCTGGCTTTCTGCTGGTTTTTGGGGTGAACGGTGAACACCAATTCAAAGTCTTCTCCGCCGGATAAGGCGAAATTCAACGCGTTTTTTCCGAGCTGTTGGGCGGCTTTCCGGGTGGAGGAGCGAATGGGGATTTTTTCTTCTTCAATGACGGCACCGCAGTTGCTTTCCGCGCAGATATTTTTCACTTCACTGGCCAACCCATCCGAGACGTCTTCGAGGGCGGTGGCTATTTTCGCAATGGCGGGGGTCACGTCCCTACGGGCGCGGGGCATTAAGTGCTTTTTTTTCTCGTGCGCAAATCCGGGCATTTTGTTTTTGAGCAGGTGCAGTCCGGCCGTGGAAGCGCCCAGCGGTCCGCTGACAAAAATGAGGTCGCCGGGTTTGGCGCCGGAGCGCAGGATGGGTTTTTTGGCTTCCCCGATGACGGTGACGCTGACCACCACCTGGTCTGCGTGCGTGGTGTCTCCGCCGATGATGGCGCAAGCGTGCCGTTTGGCGGAGTCATGGATTCCCTGAAACAATTCCCTGAACTGCTCTGCGGAAGCGTCTTTTTTGAGGGAAATGCCGACCAGTGCATAGCGGGGAATGGCGCCCATCGCATAGATGTCGGACACGCTGGACTCAAATGCCTTTCCTCCTATCTGGTAGGGAGTGAAGTATTCCAGCGAGAAATGATCGTTTTCGCAGATCATGTCTGTGGTGATGACCATTTTTTGCTTGAATGGTTTCACGACCGCCGCATCGTCCCCGATTCCTTTGAGGATGGATGGGTTATTCATGTGAAAGAGTTTTTTCAGATGATTCACCATGGTTTTCTCCCCGCCGAATTCCTGGAGGTTCATGAGTGCACGCTCCGCATCGTTTCATTTTTGTTTTCTTTAATTATTTGCAGGAGGTTTTCTGCCGCCTGTCTGGGGTCTTTTTGCGCGCAGATGGCGGAGACTACGGCCGCTCCGTTCGCTCCGGCCAAAATGACTTCGGAAATGTTGGCGGCATTGATTCCGCCAATGCCGATTAAGGGGATTTTTGTTTTTTGCCTGATTTGGGTGATGAGCTGGGTCCCGCACGGTTTTCCGGCATCGTGTTTGGTGGCGGTGGCGAAAATAGGGCTCACGGCCAGGTAATCCGCGCCCTCTTTTTCGGCCTGAATGGCTTGAGCAAGGTTGTGCACGGTGACTCCGATGATTCTGTTTTTTCCGAGGGTTTTTCGCGCGTTTGCGATGCTTTCGTCTTCTTGGCCCAAATGCACGCCGTCCGCATTGATTTGTTTTGCGAGCGCGAGGTCGTCGTTGATGATGAAGGAAGCTTTGTTTGCACAGATGGATTGAATTAGTTTGGCTTCCGTTAATTTTTCTTCAAAGGCTTTGTTTTTTTCCCGGTATTGAATGATGGGGACTCCGCCGGCAATGGCCTGGGCTGCATCGTCAAAAATGGTTTTGCGGGTGAGGGTTGAGTCCGTAATGAAGTAGAGGGAGTAGTCGGGGTTCATTCCGTGTCCACTTTTTCGTGCAGGCGGATGTCGTTGGCTCCGATGTGATGGAGGGCGTCCACGAAGTGTTCCTTGAATGTGCCGGGTCCCTTGGCGTGCCGGGCGGCCATTTCCCCGGCGATTCCGTATGCACTGAGCGCGCTGGCGGCGGCCTGGGCGTAATCTTTTTCTATTGCACAGAATGCGCCGATGATGGAGGCGCTCATGCATCCGGTTCCGACGACTTTGCCCATGAGTTCGTGGCCGTTGCGGATGGCGTAGGTCTGGATTCCGTTTGAAACGTAATCCGTTTTTCCGGTGATGACTACGGTTAGGTTGAGTTGCTGGGCCAGGCGGGGGGCCAGGGTTAGGGGGTCTTCGCCGACCGAGATGGCTTCCACTCCCTTGACTTCTGCCGCTACGCCGGCCACGGAACCGATTTCCGCGGAGTTGCCTTTGAGTACGCTGATTTGAATGGTGCTGAGGAGTTCTTTGGTTTTTTGGGAGCGCATGCGGGTGGCGCCGGCTCCGACGGCATCCAGGATTACGGGAATCCCTTTTTGGTTGGCGGCTTGGCCGGCCAGTTTCATGGATTCAATGAGTTCCGTGGTAAGGGTTCCGATGTTGAGTACCAAGGCCTGGGCAATGCCGGTCATTTCGGGTACTTCTTCGGGGGCGTGGGCCATGACGGGAAGCGCGCCGATGCTGCGGGTGGCGTTGGCACAGTCATAAATGGTTACCCAGTTGGTGATGTGGTGCACGAGAGGTTTTTGGGTCCGGATTCGTTCAAGGAGCACGGAGGTATTCAATTGGGCTTTCATGAATGAGTCGTGCGCTGAAGGGTTTTAATTACTTTGCGCCCGCGGCTTTCTTGACGACTTTGTTCTTGATGCGGAAGCTTTTGCCGTCGCATTTACGGCATTTGGCCGGGGGCCTGCCCGGACTGCGGAATTTGCTCTTGCAGCTGAGGCAAATCCACATGTTCTGAAACAGTCTTTTTTCGGCAGCGGTTATTACTTTGGCCATTTTTTCACGTAAGAAACCATTTTCTGCATGCAAGGGTTTTAAAATCATTCTTTGGCTGAATTTGTTGGGTTGCTCCGATAGTGTAGCGGTTAAGCACATTGGCCTTTCATGGAAGAATCTTTCGGGATTCACATCCGGCGGCAGGTCAGGAACCTGTTGTTGGATGTCCGTTCCCAAGAAAGCCGATAACCCGGGTTCGAATCCCGGTCGGAGCAGTCTTGGCATTCTTTTTTATTCTTTATTGGCATGAGTGGATTAAGGGGGTGTTGGTTTGAGTTCATTGAAACAGAAAGCGTTGTTTGCCGGTTTGTTTGCCGTAGTGGCGTTGGTGGCCAGTCAGGTTAATTTTTCCGCTTTGGTGGGAGCGCCCAACCAGTTTTTCACGTTATTTCAGTTCCTGGGCCCGATTGCGGGCGGGTTCCTGGGTCCCGTACTGGGTGCGGTTTCCGTGCTGGGTTCGCAGCTGCTGAGTGCGTTTCTGCTGGGAAAGTCCTGGGATTTCATCAGCGTCCTTCGGCTGACTCCCATGCTGTTTGCGGCGTATTATTTCGGCAGGCACGGGCTGAAATCGTTTGAGAAACTCTCCGTGGCGGTTCCCTTGGTGGCCATGGCTGCTTTCATGCTGCATCCGGTGGGTGGAAAAGTCTGGTTTTTCAGTCTCTATTGGCTGATTCCGGTCATTGCCGGTTTTTTCAGGAACAGCCTCTTTTGGAGAAGCCTGGGTGCCACGTTCATGGCTCATGCGGTGGGCGGTGCGATCTGGGTGTGGACGGTTCCCATGACTCCTGAGCAATGGGTGGCCCTGATTCCGATCGTAGCTTTCGAGCGGGCCGTATTCACGCTGGGCATCATGGGTTCCTTTGTGGCCATGACGACCGTGCTGGCGCGGCTGGATGCGTGGACAAACTCCAAGCTCTCTGCGGTATTGTCCATTGACTCCCGCTATGTGTTATCCCGCAATATCCTGAAAGCCCTCTAAGGGGGGCTTTCTTCCTTCTTTTTTTGGCATTGGTTATTTTGACTGCTGAACGGGTTTTTAGGGATGTTTTTTAAATGCTTTCATGAAAGGAATATTGAGTATTAATTAAGTGATTATTTTGGGTACCCGATCCAAGGATTCTTCTCGTTTTAAGAAAACGCGTTCCCGCCAGCGCTGGAAGTGGAAGAAAAAGAAAATGCGCCGGGAACAGCGCAAGAAACGCTATCTCCGCAAGAGAGCCACTACCTAAACAGGTAGCAGGCTTAATGCGATAAATCCCGCCATAAACAGCAGGTAGTGCACATAAATCTGCGTGTGCATTCCGCGGATGTCCATTTTCTGCGGGTTAAGCAGGGCTTCTTTGTATACTAAGGGAATGCTGGCCATGGAAAGGATTCCAAGCCAGATGAATTTGAATGGCAGAATGGCCGTCCAGATGGAGTAAAAGAATGCCCCGATTCCGAGTATGGCGCCCAGGTAGGCACTGATTTTAATCATCGTTTCGGGGAAAACGGTTACACTGGAATGGTATCCGAGTTCCTGTTCGTGCGCTTTGGAGTTCAGGCGGTATAATGTGTATCCGGCAAACTGGATTCCCAGAATGAATGCCAGGATTTCAACGGGTGCACGGAATGCGGGAATGAACAACACCCATCCGGCATAGAAACGGAAAATGGGGTGAATGAGCGAACCGCTGATGAGGTCGAGCACGGGTCTTTTTTTTAGGTGAAAAGGGGGCAGGGTGTAAAGCAAATGATTGAACAGCATCGCCGCGAGACATACTACAAACAGAAGGTTATTCAGCAATAGTCCGCCTGCAAATGCACTCAGGACAAGAAAGAGCGCGGCGGTGAGTGCCTGCGTGGGCGTTAAGCGTCCGGAAGGGATTGGCCGGAGTTTTTTTTGGGGGTGAAGAGCGTCTTTTTGCCAGTCCGTCCAGTCGTTGAATGCATAGAGTCCGCCCCATAAGAGGGGTCCGATTAAGAGGAAACCGTAAATGAACTGAATGGGATTGGCGAAAGAGAACCCGCCGGCGAGCAGGTATCCGATGGTGTAGTTGCCGAATTGCTTGCTCCACTCCAGCGGCCGCATGAGCTCAAAGATGGCCCTGATTTTCTCCCATGCCATGCCTTGGATGTAATGCAAAACTTCTTTAAATACGTTAAACGTATTCCTTGCACGATGGCGTGGGATGATGCGGGAGAGAAAGCCGTGCTGGGACGCACGCAGGACGACCTGGAGAAATACGGAGACAAGGGAACCGCTTATTTGGGGAAGGTGGTGATGAGTTCGGGCGAGCGGCCGGTGCTGGGCCGAAAAGTAGTGTGCGATATTGCAAAACCGCACCTGATGCTCATTTGCGGCAAACGCGGAGGCGGGAAGTGTCTGGATGGGGATACGGAAATTCTCCTGGAGGATGGTTCCCTGAAAAAAATCCGTGAACTGGAATCGGAATTGAAGCGGGTGGTCTCGCTGAATACGGAATACAAAGTGGAATCTTCGGAGAAATCCGGTTTCTTTAAGCGAAGCGTTTCCAGTCTGTTTGAACTGCGGTTGCGCTCCGGAAAAAAAATTCGTTTGACCCCCGAGCACCCCCTGCTGACCATTCATGGCTGGGTTCCGGCCGAAGAAATCGGGGTGGGAGGACGGATTGCCACTCCGCGGAAGCTTGATTTTTTCGGGAATGGTTTTCTTTCCGAGGCGCATGTTAAGATTTTGGCATATTTGCTGGCTGAAGGGCATATTAAGCGGCGGGCCGTATGGTTTACGAATTCGGATGAAATCATTGTGAGTGATTTCAAGCTGGCGGTTTCACAGTTTGATGAACGGATGACTGTTCGTAAGTTTACTCATTCCAAGTATGGTTATCGAGTGGTTAATTCCAATCCGGTGCTTCAGATTCTGGAAGTCAAACGGGAAAACGGACGGTATGCGAAGGGAACCCGGTTTGCTCCCCAAAACCATCTCCGTCAGTGGCTGATTGAATTAGGGGTGTATGGAACAGATTCCTATACAAAATTTATTCCGGATATTCTGTTTTCGCTTCCCAAACCCAAGGTTGCGTTGTTTCTGAACCGGTTTTTCAGTTGTGATGGAACCATTTACTTTGACATCAACAAGAAAGCCTGGCAGGTTTCGGTGGCTTCCGCTTCTGAACGGATGATTCGTCAGATCCAGCATTTGTTGCTACGGTTTGGCATTGTTTCGCATCTGCGTCCCAAAAAAATTAACCTTAATGGGAAAGAATTCCATTCTTTTGAGCTTTCACTTCAGGGAAAAAACATTCACCAATTTTTGCTTCAGATTGGGTTTTTTGGAAAAAAAGAGGCCCGTCAGGCCCAGGCATTAAATGAGATTCGTGAATCCTGGAACCCGAATGTGGACACCATCCCCAAAGAAGTATGGGACTATTACCGTCCCGCTGCCGGCTGGGCCGAAATTGGCCGTTCCATGGGCTACAAATACCCCAAGAGCCTTCGGGAATCCATGCGTTATGCGCCTTCCCGCCAGAAACTGCTTCAGATTGCAAGAGCGGACCACAATCCGCTGATGATGTCCCTGGCTGAATCGGATATTTTCTGGGATGAAATTTCCTCCGTCACTGAGCTCAATGGCGAGTTTGAAGTGTATGATATTACCGTGCCCGAATTTCATAACTTTGTAGCCAACGACATTATCGTGCACAATTCATATTCGTTAGGCATTCTCATTGAAGAATTCGCCATGCAGCCGCCGGAAATCAAGCGCCGTTTGTCGGTGATCACGATTGATACCGTGGGCATTTTCTGGACGCTTAAGG
The DNA here is from genome assembly GCA_016218635.1 of Candidatus Iainarchaeum sp. GTDB lineage: Archaea > Iainarchaeota > Iainarchaeia > Iainarchaeales > JAFGBZ01 > JACRDJ01. The sequence continues at coordinate 671 of JACRDJ010000116.1, read as the reverse complement.
TTCCCAACAAGGAGAACCCGGCGGAGTTGGCGGAGTGGGGAATTGAATCCAGGGGAATTACGGCGCGGGTGCTGGTGCCCAAGGGCCAGCTGGCATTCTATAAATCCAAGGGATTGCCCGTGGACGGCAGTTTTTCGCTTAAAGCCAGTGAACTGGGGAGCGAGGACTGGCTGGCGTTGTTCAAGCTTTCCTTAAAGGATGCGGAGGGGGTGCTGTTGACCAATGTTGTGGAGGATTTGCAGGAATCCATGGGCACTTATTTCAGTTTGGATGATTTGATGGCAGCCGTGGAAGCGGATTCGGATTTTGAGGAACTTACCCGCAAGGCCTTATTGAACCGTTTTAGGGCCGCGCAGGGATGGGGGTTGTTTGACAAGGAAGGCAGTGCCATTAAGGACCTGGCTAAGCCGGGCTTTATTACGGTCATTGATGTGTCCTCGTACCGGCAGTCCATCGGCATGGAAGGAACCCGGGACATCATTGTGGGCCTGCTGGGAAAAAAACTCTTTGAGGAACGCATGCTTTTCCGCAAAGAAGAGGAATCCCGCCTGATTGCGGGGGAAACCCGGGAATCCTAAATGCCGATCATCTGGATGCTGATTGATGAAGCCCACATGTTCATGCCTAAAGACGAGGAATCCATTGCATTGGATGTGCTGCTGGAATGGGTG
>JACRDJ010000112.1 GCA_016218635.1 Candidatus Iainarchaeum sp. | reverse complement strand
TATGGTTGAATTCAGATTGATCCGGTTTGTGGAAAGCAAAGCCAGCCATTTCACGAATGGGTTGACGCAGCTGCGCCGGCCCACCTATTTTTAATTATTTCCCAAAAAGGTGATATCATTGAAATACGGCAGTGATTTAATGAAAGTAAACGAACTCAAAGCCCAGACCGGAGTGCCCGAAATTACCCTTGAAATTGTAACCGTGGCCCCTCCGCGCGCATTCTCTACCGCCCGTGGAAGCGGGGTAGTGGCCTCGGCAGCTGCCCGGGATGAAACCGGGGAAGTTTCCTTAAGCCTCTGGAATGAACAAACCAAGCAGGTAGGAGACGGGGACCAGATTAAGATTGAAAATGGCTGGTGTACCGAATACAAGGGCAACATTCAGCTCTCCACCGGTAAACAGGGCAAGCTGACCGTCATCAAAAAAGCCAATTAGTGCCCTAAAAGCCCGCCATTGCCATAAACTAAAGGTATTTATATATCGGACGCACTATAGTATAGGTAAGCCTCCTGCATATTCCTTCTTTTTCGTCCGGGCGAACAAGAGCATGCATTGCTTACCGTATTCTGCTAAGGAGTTGTGAGTAAAATGGAAGAAGAAATTGACTTTTTGCGGCCTCCCACGGAGGAAATGCGCTTAAAGCTGCTGCAGGAAGAGTTCAAACTGCGCAAAAAGCAGCCGGAAGCATGGACCAAGTCCAAATTCCGCCCCTACGCGAATTTCCGGTCCAAGCGCCTCGAAAAACTGGTTGTAGAAGAAGCCTAAGGCACATAAGGGGCCTTATGGTTTCTTATTCTTTTTAGCCCATCCAAGCATTTATGAGTTCACTGGGCGAAAAACTAAGAACCGCCATGGAGCGGCTTCGAACCTCTTCCCTGGACCAGACCACCATCAAGGAAACGGTTAAAGATCTCCAGCGGGCGCTCATTGCATCCGATGTCTCGGTTTCCCACGTGCTCCAGTTATCCAAAAAGATCGAGGAACTGGCATTCAGGGAACCTTCAGCCGGAATCAACCGAAAAGAGTTCGTTATTCAGCAAACCTATGAACTGCTCGTGGAACTATTGGGCGGAAACCCCAAACCCCCTCAAAAGCCGGACAAAATTCTGCTGGTTGGAATCCAGGGCTCCGGAAAAACCACCACGGCAGCCAAACTGGCATATTATTACCAGAAAAGAGGACAGAAAACGGGCCTTTTGTGTGCGGATGCATTCCGGCCCGCTGCATTCGAACAGCTATCGCAGCTGGCCAAAGCGCACGGGATCGCATTCTATGGGGAAAAAAATAATTCCAATGCCCCTGAAATTGTGCAGAACGGATTAATCGAACTCGAAAAACAGGGATGCCAGACCATTGTAGTGGACTCCGCGGGAAGAAGCGCATTGGATGCGGACCTTGTTGCTGAAATCAAAGCAATTTCCGGAATGGTGAAAGCCGCTTACACGTGGCTGGTGATTGGAGCCGACATGGGCCAGATTGCCAAAGTGCAGGCCCAGTCCTTTCATGAGTCCGTTGGCGTGAACGGAATCATCATTACCCGAATGGATGGCTCCGCGAAAGGAGGAGGCGCGCTCAGCGCCTGTGCCTCCATTGAATCCCCCGTGTACTTCATCGGAACCGGGGAAAAAATGCAGGACCTGGAATCCTTTGAGGCCACCCGCTATCTTTCCCGCATCATGGGATACGGAGACCTCCAAGGACTCATGGAAAAAATCCACAGCATTGAACTCAATGAATCCCAGGCGGCAGCCCTCACCGAAGGAAACTTTGACCTCAACCTCTTTTATTCGCAGCTGAAAGCCACCCGCCAGATGGGGCCCCTGAATAAGGTCATGGAGATGATGGGCCTGTCCGCCAAACTTCCCCCTGAACTCCTGGCCAGCGGGGAAGAAAAACTCAAGGGATTCGGGTACCTGATTGATTCCATGGCCCCCGCGGAACGCGCGGACCCCGAAATCATGAGCAGTTCCCGCATTGACCGCGTGGCCAAGGGAAGCGGACGAAAACCCGAAGAAGTACGCGAACTCCTCAAACAATTCAAGAACATGAAAAAAATCGTGAAACAGTTCTCCAGCATGGATGAATCCAAAATGGAAAAAGAAGGCATGCAGGGCCTCCTCAAAAACATGGGTTCCCTGCAGCGAAAACGGAAAAAATTCAAATTACGGTGAACGCATGGAAACCGAACTCCTCAAAGCCGGACTCGTGGTCGCGGCCGCCATCGCGGCCGCTTACTGGGATGCCCGCACGGGGCTCATTCCGGACTGGATCACCCTGCCCCTCATCGGCATCGGAGCCGTACTGGCCGTGCTGGAATTCAATTTAACCGCCATCGGAACCGGAATCATCGTATTCGGAGCCGGGTATGCATTTTACTGGCTGGGCAAACTGGGGGGCGGAGACGTCAAACTCTTCGCCGGAATGGGCTTCCTGCTCCCATTCTGGGGGGGAAAAATATTTTTGCTTTCCATGCTCTTCTTTGCAGCACTCAGCTCCCTGGTTTTTTACGCGGTCTACTGGGGCATTCAAGCACACCGGAAAAAAATCATGCTCAAAATAAAATCCAGACACCTGCAGCAGGGAATTCTGCTGTTGATTCTGCTGGGGGCCTACCTGCTCTTCCTGAACGGAACGCGGCTGGTTCCCGTTTCCACCCTTCTCCTGCTCGGAATCCCGCTCTTATGCGGAGTGATTCTTTCCGTGCTGGAACCCTCCGTACGCGAACATCTCATGCTGACCCGCATTCCCTTAAACGAACTCGAAGAAGACGAAGTGCTGGCCCGGGAATTCCTGGAAGAATCCGCACAAAACATTCTTCAAAACCATAAGGGCGTGCTGGGAAAAAAAGAAATCCAGGCACTGGCAACGGCCGGAATCCGATCCGTACCCGTGTATCGGAACCTGCCCCGCTTCGGGCCATTCATTGCCATTGGAACCATTCTGGCCCTCCTCCTGCCCCCCCTGGCCGGACTGGGAGGAATCATTTAATGAACCCGGAAAAATTCATGCAACGGGCCATTCAACTGGCTGAAAAGGGAAGAGGAAATGTGGAACCCAATCCGCTCGTAGGCTGTGTGATCGCAAAAAACGGAAAAATAATCGGGCAGGGATTCCATCAAAAATTCGGGGGCCCACACGCGGAAATCCGTGCACTCCGCCAGGCCAAAAAAGCCGCCCGCGGAGCAACCGCATACGTAACCCTGGAACCCTGCGCCCATTATGGAAAAACACCCCCCTGCACGAATGCACTCATTTTGGCAGGCGTAAAAGAAATTGTCGTGGGCGGCCCCGACCCCCACCCCCTCGTGCACGGAAAAGGAATCCGACAGCTCCGCCAGGCCGGCATACGGGTTTTAAGCGGCGTTCTCCAAAAAGAATGCGAAGAAATCAATCCGGCATTCATGCACTTTCACCGAACCCATACTCCATTCGTACTCCTCAAGGCCGCCATCTCCGCGGACGGAAAAATCGCGGACGAAACCGGAAAAAGCAAATGGGTCACCTCCAGTGCCAGCCGAAAACTCACCCGCAAAATAAGAGACTCGTTTGATTCCATCGCGGTGGGTGCCCACACCATTCTAAAAGACAACCCGCGCCTGAACGGAAAAAACAAAAAAACCCTCAAAATCATTTTTGACGGAAAACTCTCCATCCCCCTGAACGCCCGTGCGCTGCAGACCGGAAAAACCATTATGCTGTGTGCCAAAAACGCATCCGGGAAAAAAAAACAATCATTCAAAAAACAGGGAATCGAAATCATTGAACTGCCGGCAAAAGAGGGGAAAATATCCGTTCCGGCCGCCCTGCAGGCACTCGGAAAAAAAGGAATCACTTCCCTGCTGGTGGAAGGCGGCAGCCAGCTGCACGGGGAATTCCTGAACGCGCATGCCGCCCACGAACTCCTCCTCATCATGGCTCCCAAAATCCTGGGAGGAAGGGGGCTCTCCTGGAATGCAGCCGGATTTGAGCTGGGAAAAAACCCAACCATTAAATGGTTAACGCAGTACCGGATTGAAAACGACCTCTTCCTGCACGGAAAAATTCACTACCGGGAAAAACCATGAAAATTCTCATCACCGGCGCGAACGGATTCATCGGACGATTCCTGGTCCGCCGCCTGCAGGGACGCCATCTGCTCCGCGCATTTGAAGGAAACATTCTGGATGAAAAGGCAATCAAAACCGCCCTGAACGGAACCGAGTACGTCATTCACCTGGCCGCCGAACTCGATGAAGACAGCCCCACCCTATGGAAAACCAACGTGGAAGGAACCCAGAAGCTGGTGAATGCCTGCGTGCAGAACCACGTTCCGCTGCTCTTCCTTTCCAGCACCGGGGTTTTAGGGGAAACCATTCAACCCGTGGACGAAAACGCCCGCTTAAACCCTCAAACCCCTTACGAGCAAAGCAAGGCAGCGGCCGAAAAAATCGTGCTGGCTGCCCAGGAAAGCATCCCCGTGGTCCTTTTGCGGAGCACGCTGGTGATTGGACCCAATGAATGGTGGAATCAGATCATTCACACCATCCAAAAAGGATTCCCCTTAATCGGGGAAGGAAAAAACGCATTCCAGCTCATTTACGTGGAAGACCTCGTGAATGCCATTGCAGTACTGGTGGAAAAAATGCCGGACAGCGGGGAAATATTCATTGCCGCGGAAGAAAAACCGCTTTCATTGCGGGAAGTACACACGCTCATCCGCAAGGAACTGGGACTCTTTAAGCCCGCAGCCCGCGTGCCCGTATGGGCCGCCTACCTGGTGGCATTATTCGAACAAACCAAGAGCCTTTTCAGCGGAAAAAAAACCATCATCCGCATCCCCCACATCCGGCGCCTGCTCCGCAACCGCAATTACTCCTCCGCTAAACTCCGCGCCTGGGGATGGAAACAACAATTCACCACACCCCAGGCCATCCGGCTCACCGTGCAGGAAATAACGGAAAAAGAGAAGACTCCAAAAACCGCTTTGAGGGCTTAACCCCCTTTCCCTGAAAGGAAACCCTCCCCCGGCAAGAGACATTAATAAAAACACAAATCAACCACATCCAGTAGTATGCCTCCCGAAATCAGGCCCCCGCTTTCCGTCTTTCTTCCCGCCCGGAACGAGGAAACAACCATTCAAAGAAATTTGCAGGTACTCCTCGAAGGGCTCCGCAGAAAGGAAATCAATCACGCGGTCGTGGTGCTGGATGGAAGTACGGACAGAACTCCTGAAATCGTTTTCAGGCAAACGGGATTAACCCGACAGCAAATAAACGCTTTAACCGGAAAAAAAACGCGGAACCCTC
>JACRDJ010000011.1 GCA_016218635.1 Candidatus Iainarchaeum sp. | reverse complement strand
CGGATGATGAGAGCTATAAGCTCACCTGGCGGGGGCATTCGGTTCGGAATGTGGCGGAAGCGACCGCGTATCTGAAGGATTCCGCTTTCAAGGTCGGCTATCACCTGATGCCGGGGCTTCCCGGATCCGATGCGGAGAAGGACCTGCGCCTGATGCGGAAAGTGTTTGAGGATCCCGCATTCAAGCCGGACATGGTGAAGATTTATCCCTGCTTGGTGATTGAAGGGACCAAACTCTACGAATTATGGGAGCATGGAAAGTTCCATGCGCTGACTTCCGTTCAGGCCGCGAAACTGATTGCGAAAATGAAGGAGTTCATTCCGCCGTGGGTGCGGGTGATGCGCATTCAGCGGGACATTCCGGCGCCCGTGATAACGGCGGGAGTGAAGAAAAGCAATCTGCGTCAGCTCGTGCAGGAGGAACTGGAACGAAACGGAACCGTCTGCCGCTGCATCCGCTGCCGGGAGGCCGGAGTTCTGAAAACCCGGTTCGGGAAAGAAACGGATTTGGCGGATTTCCGCCTGTTCACGCAGAATTATGGGGCCAGTGCGGGAACGGAGGTATTCATTTCATTCGAGTCGCCCCGCCAGGAGGTGCTGGGGGGTTTTTGCCGCCTGCGGGTTCCAGCGCATCCGTTCCGCAAAGAGATTGATTCCTCCACGGGACTCATCCGGGAGCTGCACGTGTACGGGGAGGCATTGGGGCTGGGGACGCATAAAGAGAAAGCGGTTCAGCACAGGGGCATCGGAAAGAAACTGATGTTGGAAGCGGAGCGGGTGGCGCGGGAAGAATTCGATTTGAAGAAAATGGCGGTCATTTCAGGGCTGGGTGTGAAGGAATATTACCGCGGGAACTTCGGGTATTCCCCGAAAGGGCCTTATGAGTGGAAACTCCTGTGAGTGACTTTCGGGTTGCGGGGGATTTCACCAAAGTATTTTAAGCATTTGAATGGCATTTATTTGGGCTGTTATGGGTAAATCACTGATTGCTATCCTGGGTGCCGGGAAGGGCACGTGGGGGCATGTGGGCCGCCTGATTGCGGAAGAGGAATGGGAAAAGATTTTTTTGGTTTCCAGCGGGTGGGGCAGGGAAAATTTCAAGCCCGCCAAGCCCGCGGAATGGATCATTACGAATTCCTTGGGGGCGTTTGAGCTGGTTAAAAATGAAATTTCCTCCAAGCTTCCTTCCGGCGGTGAATTGGCGGTTTCCATGATTTCGGGTTCCGGCAAGGAGCATGTGGCGTTGCTGGCGGCCTTGAAGGAAAAAAAGCTTGCCTATTCCCTGGTGCTGTTGACGGCGGAAGGGACCCGGTATTACTGATTATGGCATGGGATGTTTTCGGTTTCCTGCTGGTTTTGCTGGTGGGGGTTCTCCTGGCGGGCATTTTTCTGCTCCTGCGTCAGGTGGCTTCTTTGTCCGCGCAGTTGCAGGAAGTTTCGTTTCGGAAGGCATCGCAGTCCGTGCGCTATGGGCAGCTGACGGAGCAGTGGATTCCGTTTTCAAAAGAGTTTCCGTTTGATTCCGCGGACTTTAAATTCCTGGGCCAGCCCGTTGACGGCATTGCGTTCACGGAAGACAAAATCGTTTTCTGCGAATTCAAGGCCAACGAGTCCGGTTTGTCCGCCACTCAAAAGCGCATCCGGGACCAGGTGAAGGACAAAAAAGTGGAATGGATGGAATTCAGGGCCAAATAGAATACTCTTTGGCAATCACAGGTATTTGAGGTATACTTCGAAGAATTGTTTGAACGTTTGCTTGAATTTTTCCAGGAAAAACCGTTCCAGGTTTGGCGTGTAATTCCGGTCAAAGTCTTCGAGTGCCTTCAGGTAGGCCTGCCGTTGGGTTTTTCTTACGATGAGGGGCGGGTAGTTGTTGTTGATGAGTATGACGTTGACCAGAAAGCGTCCCACGCGGCCGTTTCCGTCCTCGAAGGGGTGGATTTTCTCGAACCGGCCGTGAAACCGGGCCGCCAGCTGGAGGGGGTGCAGTTTTTGGGAATTTTCAGTGAGCCATTTCAGGAGTTCCGTCATTTCGCGCTTGACTTTTTCAGGCGGAGTGGTTCGGACGCTTCGGCCCAACAGGAAGTTAGGCACTTTCTTGTATCCGCCGGGAGTCCGAATATCCTTCACCAGCAGTTTATGCATGCGGATTATTGACGTTTCACTGACGTCAAATTTTTTTTTGTAAATCAGTTCCATTACTTTCCGGGAATTCCGGGTTTCATATATTTCCCGCAGGTCCTTTCCTTCAATTGTCCGGTTGTCAAACATCACCATTGAAACATCCTTAAGGGTGAGGCTGTTTCCTTCCAGTGCGTTGGATTCATAGGTGAAGTTGGCGGTAAACCGGTCCAGCATGTCCCTAATCTGTGCGTCGCTCAGTTTTGAGAGCACGTTTTTGTAATCCATCCGATGGTGCTCTGTTTTTTCAATCGCTTTTGTGGTAAAAACGGAGTCGTTTTTGTAAGTCCGCTCCGCCCATCGTACGTAGGCTTCTTTTTCCTTCCGGGAGAAGTACTCCCGGTTCTCGTTTTCTGCCGCTTTGAGATTTTCAGGTTTCGCTTTCAGAAGCTTCTGCAATTTCAGCACCGCTCCGCCCGGTCCCCGAATCGACTTGACCAGGTAGACATATTTCCGGCCGCTGATTTCCTTTTCGCTGACATAAACCATACGGAATGTTTACACCCACAAATTTATAAATATATTATTTTTGTGGGGTTAAAACCCCAGTTCCCTCTTCCGTTCGATTCATTCCCGTTTCGGATACCTGCGTAGCCCCATCAGTCCCCCCATTCCTTTAAGCTGTTGTCCGGCGGGGTGGCGGTGGCTGATGAAGTGAATTTCGGTCCGGACGCGGGGAGCGGTTTTAAGTAACGGTTCTATGGGTGCGCGGTTTTGGAGGAAGAATTCGTCCAGGATGAGGAGTTCTTCGAGGGCGCCCTGCGTGAGCGCTTCTGAGACTTCGCGGAGTCCGTATTCCACGAGTTCCGGCTGTTTTCCGAGGGTTAGCAGCAGTTTTTCCACCAGCTGGGTTTCGCGGGTGAGAGTGAGTTCGGATTCGATTTCGTTGAGTTTTCCGCTTTTAAGCACTTCGTGGATTCCGTTTTTTCCGGCACTGGCGGCGGCCATGAACCGGGCCTGAAAGGGCAGTTTTTTCTCCCGGATAAATTTGGCGAAGTGTTCGCGGGTGAATCCGGGTCCGGCCACGATGACCTTGCTGCTGCCGATGTGCTGGATGCGTTGAAGGATTTCTTCGAAGAATTTTTTTTCGGTTTCCGCGGAATCGAATTGTTTCCCCTGGTGTTGGGCGGGAATGGGTCCCTGCCATTGGATTCCATAATCGCTGGCGGAGGCGAGTTCGGCTTCCTCATCGTCGAGGGCTATAATGAGTATTTTTTCCCGCTGGGAGGCCTTCTGGGCTTTGTGCAGCTGGTCAATGTCAAAGGAAGAGAGTTCTTTTTTCTGAACGCGGATTTTTTGGCCGGGAATGGCTTCCAGGGTGTGATAGGAATTCTGGGGAACCAGTTCGGGCGGGCTGGCCTGCAGTACGGGCCCGCCGATGCGTAGCGTCTGGCTTTCGGGGTGGAAGAGTATTTTTTCGGCCGCCACTTCCACGAATACCCTTATTT
>JACRDJ010000111.1 GCA_016218635.1 Candidatus Iainarchaeum sp. | reverse complement strand
TGCGCGCGAGTTCCCTCTCGCTTTCATCCGTGTCACTATCATTATAATTCACCTGGAATCCGGCTACTGAGGGGGGCATATCTGGATTCCGGAAAGCCTGCTCGTTGACCGGTTTTTGGGTGGCGCAGGAAGAGCACCAATTGGCATAAAATTCGAGGAAAACGATTTTTCCTTCCCCGCGGGCCTGATCAAAAGCGGTCTGGGTGAATGGAACATAACCGGCCGTGGACCGCTTCATCCCGGACTCCGTTTCCACGTTCTTGGGGCTGGTTTCATTTTTCTCCATGCTTGAATCCGGGGCCGGATTTTTTTCCATGGACTCTCCCGGTCGGGTTTTGTCCGTTGATTTTTCCATGGATCCATCTGAAGCCGTTGATGCCTGCAGGCAGCCTGAAAGCAGAAGCAGGACGGCCAGCAATGCCATGAAACCTGTTTTTTTATGATTCATATTAATTCCTCCCTCCGGAACTGGGATTGATTCCGGCATTTGGGGTATAAAAGGTTTTTTCCAATTTGAACCATTATTCTTTCCAGGTAATCCAGTTTAATGCGGCCAATGCCATCATTTTGAGTGCGCTGAGAATGAATGCCTGATTCATGGCTTCCGAGGAATAGTATTCAATCATGGCCAGCTGAAAGTAGATGCTGACCAGGGATTCAATCATCAGCAGGCCTGAAAAAACAATGAGTCCCAGCCCGAAAGTGGTTTTCATGGACCGGTAATTCTGCAGGTACACCAACAGCAGCAGTGCCAGCAGGCCGGAATTGATTAATGCGATGATGGTTGCCAGTTCCATACTCAATTCCCTTCCTTGGTGGTTTTAAGCTTTTTCCCGAATGAACTCATCAGCAGCGCGAAATCCGTTTTCTGCTCCTCCGTGAACGCAAGAAAAAACTGTTCCCCATAATTTTCCCGATCCGAGTAAACCCACTGGTTCTTCCTCAGGACACTCAGATGATGGGTTATTGTTTTATAGTCCACTCCGAGCGTGCGGGCCAGCTGGTTGGGGTTGGAGGGGGCTTCAATAAGTTCCTGAATAATGCGGGCCCGCAGGGGTCCTCCGCGGGTGGCTCCAATGAGGAAGAGGACGTTTTTACGGAAAATCCGGGCATCATACATGTTCCGCTGTCCCCCCTTTTTTTTCCGGGTACTCTTCCTGGATTCGTCGGACTACATTCTGCGCGGAGAAGAGCACGATGGGTATTCCGCTTCCGGGGTGCGTGCTGGCCCCGACGAAATACAGGTTCTTTATTTTCGGGTCCCGGTTTGGGGGGCGGAAAAAAGCGCTTTGGAGTAAGGTGGGCGCGAGTCCGAACGTGCTTCCGTGCCCGAGGAAGAATTCGTTTTCCCAGTCCGCGGGGGTTCTGATTTTTTCAAACACAATGTCGGTTTCCTGAATGTTTAGTTTCAGTACCCGGTTGATTTTCTCCAGCACACGCTGACGGAATGAGGGTGTGAACATTTTCCAGTCCGTTTTGTTTTCCGTATTCGGAACCGGCACGAGCACCAGGAGTGCTTCCATTCCTTCGGGTGCGTTTTCGGAATGCAGTTTGGCGGGTGCGTGAAGGTAAATGCCGGGATCGGAGGGAATTTTTTCTTTGACGAAAATGTCTTCAAGCGCTCCCAGAAATTCTTCGGGCAGCAGGTAGGTGTGCGCCTGAATGGGCAGGGTGCGCCGGATGCCCAGATACATCATGAATGCACTGCAGGAATGTTTGAGTTTTCTTCGCTGAAGAGGGCTTTGGCCCGCCGGAAGAAGCGCATGATAAGTTCGCGGAAGGTCGGCATTGGATAAAATGAGGTCGGCTTCGTGAATGGTTCCATCCTCCAGTTCAATTCCATACGCCAATGTGTTTCGCACCAGAATCCGTTTGACGCCTTTTCCGGAATGAAATTTTACCCCCTTTTGGGTTCCGATTTTTTCAAGTGCCCCGGCAAGTTGGTGCAGTCCGCCTTCAATGGTCCACACTCCCTGCGTGGCTTCCACGAACTGGATTAATGCGTACGCGGCCGGAATCCGGGTGGGGGCCGCACCCACGTAGATGCTCTGGAATGAGAGTGCGGCCCGTATTTTTGGGTTCTTGAAGTAGTGGCTGACGTGGTCCCAGTATTTTTGAAAGAACCCTATCTGAAGCAGTGCCAAGATGGCGGTCGGATTCAGGAAGTCGCGGATTTGATGGACGTTTTTCCGGAGAAAAT
>JACRDJ010000110.1 GCA_016218635.1 Candidatus Iainarchaeum sp. | reverse complement strand
TCCTTTATCCATTGACGGGTTTTTCTCGGAATCGTCCCTTCCGTTTCACGTTGCTTAAGCCGGTTGAGTGTTTTCTGGACCAAATGCGGGGGGGTCTGTTTTCGGGGCATGCTATTCATTTACTTTTTTTTGATTAAAAGGGTTGCTGTCCGGTTGACTCCGTTGAAAGGCTCTGTTTTTGGATACTTGTCGGGGTCTCCAGAACGAAAAATTCAGCAAAAGAAAATAGGTGTTCCCCTTCGGCGCTACCGGTTTTTTTCATTCTGAACCGCTCTGGCAGGACGGAAAACAGCGGGTTTCAACGGCGCCGGGAGGACCTCATCGGTTCTGGCTGTTTTTGAGCAATATGTGCCTTTCTTCGGGCGAGATGGCGTTCAATGCCTGCTGGATGTATCGGGTCACGGTGACAGGCGTTGTTTTGTGCTCGCGGGCGATTTGATTGATGGAAACCGGGGTTCTTCCGATTCCGAAGTATTTTTTGATGAATGTTCCTCCGGTAACCGTCATTTTGCTGAATATTCTTGGAGTCAGATAGGGTTCAATGAGTTCAGCCCAGTCTTTTTTCCCGAAGTATTTTCTTTCCCACGCGGCCATGTATAGTTTTCTCATGCGAGTACGCAGGTCGGGCGGAACCGCCGTTTCAGTATGGGTGGTTTTATGGTTCCAGGCATCGGCGTTGAAGGGGACGTTCGGGTTTTCGATTATTTTTAGGATTCCGTTCATGATTTCCGCGTCATTTTCGTAGAATTTCATTTTCAGGTTCCGGTTGATTTCCGCGAATGGCACCCGGTGGTGGCTCATGAGGTAGTCATCCCAGCTTTTGTATCCGAAGAATTTTCGTTTCAGGACTGCCCGGTAGAGGACTGCCATCTGCTGGCGAACGGGGTCGGGGGCCCTTCCTTTTTTCGGGGAAACAAATCGGGCCGGGGTCCAGGCCACGGAAGCCGGGTTCACGCCTTCATTCAGCAGGTCATGCACCTGCGTGTGGATGTCCGCTTCTTTTTCGAAGAATGTGTTTTTTCGGTTTTTTTGGATTTCCTGGAAGGGCACGCCGTGATGGGTCCGAAGGTATTCTTCAAAACCCCCGTGCCCCATGAATTTTTCGGGTTTTCCGTTTTCCGGCTGAATGCGTTTTCGTCCTTCAATCAGCTGGTAAAGCGTGTTCAGGGAGGCTTTGTTTGGCAGGAATGGGCGCGGTTCCGTTGATTGTTGCCAGTGCGTGGCGTTTAATGGTACTTGTTGCCGGATGGCGGTTTGGACCATGGAATGAAGTGCCTCATCCGAGGGAGGTTCGATTCGCAGTGAAACCGGTTTTTGGGGTCTGGGTGCCATGATTCTTTTGGGTAGGGAATTATTTTTATCCCGGATTGTGTGCTTGTTTTTGGAAAAATCGCGGTGGCGGGTTCCCCAAACTTTTATATACTCCTTTTGGCGTTATGGTGTTCGGTGATGGCTGATTATGCTGCATCGGTTGATTTTTTGGCGGATTGGGGGCCGGCACGTGCATTTGCCCAAGTTGGTGGGTGCGTTTGTGCTGTTCGGGGCCCTGTTGATGTTTTTGGGTTCCTTGGCGCACATGTTTGATTCCTGGGATTCTTTGAAGGGATTTGATTCCTGTCTTTCCTCCGTGAATCCGAATGATGCCGCGTATGCGTCGGACGTGGAAATGTGCCGGACTACGTTATGGAACAAGACCGGGATTTACCCGGCTTTGGGTCAGGGCAAGCTGTCGTTAGTGCAGTTTTGGTCCGCTTTGATGCCGCCGGTGGCCATGGTGTTGTTCTGGCTGGCGGGGCTATTGATTGGCTGGATGCTTTATCGCACGGGTGAACTGGTGATTCCGATTGAGGAAACCGTGCGCGAACTGGGCCCCAAGCGCCGGTTTGCGAAGAAGTGAGTGCGGTTAATGCGGTCGGGGTGTTTCTCCGGCCGCAGTCTGTTTTTTTTAGGTGAGTGCGGTGTGGCTTAATGTCATCGGGTGCCGGCCGGGTTTCATCAGTGGATATGATTCGGGGAATCGCCCTGGTTTCCATGACGTTGTTTCATCCCGTCTGGCGGTTTATTCCTTCCACGGATCCGATTAACCGGCTTTTTTGGAGTGCGGGGGAGATTCTTTCCCACCCGCCTGTTTTGCCGGATTTGGGAATAGCATTGGTGAATTCTGTTGCGGGTGTGGGCCTTTATTTTTTCTTTTCTTTTCCTACCTTGCCCTGGGTCTTTTTTGTTTTAGTATGGGGGCCGGTCTTGGATTGTCTTATGCCCGGAGCGGTGAAAAATGGCTTTTTTTCAGAAAGCATGCGGGGCGGTTTGTTTTATTGTTTGCGCTTGGGTTTTTGCTGGATTTTGTTTTAATGCTGGGATGGAAGCCGCATTGGATGACGATTTTGGGAATAATCGGAACCGTGGGAATCGAAACCCTGTTTTTCCTGTGGCTGCCGAAGCGTTTGAGGCTGCCGGTGCTGGTTTTATTGCCTTTTGTTTTTTTCCCGCTTCAGTCTGCGGGGTTCACTTCTGCATTTGATTCGATGGTGTCCTTTGGGGGGGGGGCTTACGGGGTTTTTACCTTGCTGATTTCATCCGGCTGGGGCGCATGGGCCGGAATGGGGTTGGCGGAAAAAAACGGCCGGGAGCTATCGTTTGGCCTGATGGCGGTCTTGGTTCTTTTGGGTTTGGTTTCGTTTTTCTTTTGGCCGGTTGATTTCAGTCGGGTGGGGGCCGGTCCGGCATATGCACTGGTCATTTCCGCCCTAGGCATCCTTTTGCTTATTTTTCTGGAAAGAACCGGTTTCAAAAACCGTCCATTGCAGACGATGGGCTTTCATGCACTCCTGATTTTCGTTCTGGAATACTTCTTCATTCATTATCCGTGGAGGGTTCTTACGAACGGGGAACCGCTGGTTTTTGACCCGGTCCTGGTTTTTGGACTGGTTCTGCTGGTGAATTTGTCTTATTTTGGAATTGCTTCTTTTCTTTCCGCGCGTGCTATCCGGCTCTCTTTGTGAGCGGTGCCGCGGGCTGTTTTTTTCAAAGAATGGGTGCTGAGCGGTCCGGGCACGTTTTAGGTGCCCGGCCGCCATGGAGTGAAATTCAGAGCGTTAGTGCTCTGACGTTTCCGGTTCCGAGTTTTCCTTTGCGGACTCCGATGAGGTAGCTGATTCCGTTGGTTTGGGCCTTGTCGTAGAGGCGTTTGGTGATGATGCCATCCAATACGACGGCGTGGGCGCCCTTGAATTGGTCCAGGGAATCATAGAGGGTGTTCACGTTGGTTTCCCCGACTTCCTTCATCTGGGCATCGAATGCCTTGGCCTTCATTTGGCCTTTAAGGGAAGCCAGTGGTGCGGTGAATTGCTCGGTTTCCTGGGGGGTTGGCCGGATTTCGGGTTCGCGGGGCTCCATTTCTGCCGGAGGCATGCGGGGGGCCCGGTCAAATCGGTCCATTCTTTCGCGGGGGGGTCCGCGGCCAAATCCCCGGTCGTCGGGGCGGTTTCTTCCCATTCCGCGGGAAAGCGGTCTGCGTTCTCCGTGCGGGGGTCCCATTTCGCGTCCCCTTCCGCGGGGGGGTCCGCGGCCGTGTTCGTCTCTTCCCATTCCTTCGCGGAGCGGGCGGCGGTCAAAGGGGGTTTCGCTGACCCCGGCTTTTTCCAGGAATTCTTTTAAGGGAACTTTTTTGGAGAGGCATTGAAGCATTTCCTTGCGGGTGATTTCCTCGACTTCTTTTCCGTCCGGTGCGCGGGCCACGTAATCGATTTTGGTGAGAGCGGAGATTTTGCGGGCGTTGAGTTCGCCGCCGCGGTCGCCGTCCACGAAGAGCACGGTTTGTTTGCGGAAGCAGAGGTCGATGAGGCTTTGGGTGACCTTGGATCCGTTCATGGCAATGCAGTTGTCAATCTGGTTTTTGAGGAGGTTGAGTACGTCCGCGCGTCCTTCCACGATGACGATTTCAGGAGCGTTTTCAATGTCGGGTCCGGCGGGAATCTGGTCGGGTCCATAGGACGCGATTTTGGATGCCCGGGCGCCTTCGCGCAGCGTGTCGGTGAGGGTGTGGGTTTCGCTGGCGGTGTCTGTCATGAGCCGGCTTAAGAGTTCCTGGGCGCGGTTCTTGATGAGGTCTTTTTTCTTTGAGCGGGTGTCCTGGAGTTCGATGATTTCAAATTTGGCTTCGCAGGGGCCCACTTTGTCCACGGTTTCAATGGCGGCTGCCAGCAGGCTGGTTTGGGCCATGTCCATGGAGGAAGGCAGTTCAAGGTCCCCGGTGGTGGTTCCTTCGGTTTGCTGGGGCCGGACTTCAATGCGGCCTATTTTTCCGCTGCGCTGGAGTTCCTTGAGGTCCATTTCGTCCCCCAGGAGTCCTTCGGATTGACCGAACACGGCACCAATGATGTCTTCGTGGTCCACAATGCCGCTGATTTTGAACCTGATTTTAATTAAGTATTTGGCTGCACCGATATAGGTCTTGGCCATAGCGTTCATCTCCTTGTTTCCAGCAAGGCGGAGATTTCGTGGAGGCCCCGGGGGACCTCAATGCGTTTTTTTCTGGAAGTCTTTCCGCTGATGAGCCGGATTCTGGCCTGGAAGATTCTTCCAAGCGATTTGAGGAGTTCTTCATTGGCTTTTCCGCCATGAGGAGGGCTCTTCAGCCGGACTTTCAGCGTGCCGGTTGGGGCATCAAATGCTTCGATCGCAAATGCTTGGGATCGGGGCCTGACTTCCACCCAAAGAACGCTGGAACGGGTTGGTTCCGATTTCACGTTATCGTTGGTAAATGTCAACCTTGTTGGAGGTTAAAATATATAGCCATCCAAACACTTATTAACGTACAGGTTCAAAGGCTCATTATGTCGAATTATAGGAAGGGGTCGGCATTCGAACTGGAACTGCTTAAAACCCTTTTTGGGCGCGGTCTTGCGGTGGTCCGGGCGGCGGGCTCCGGCGTGAACCCGGTTTCGGGGCCGGATTTGGTGGTGCTTCGGGGGGGTAGGGCGTGGGGGCTGGAATGCAAGGCCTGGAGTAGCCAATACCTGCACTTATCCAATACCCAGATGGAGGATTTGATGAAATGGGGGCGGATGGCGGGGGCACCGGTGGTGGTGGGCTGGAAGAATTTCCGCACCCCCTGGGTGTTTTTGCTCCCTTCGGATTTTAGGGCTGCGGGAAAAAATTACATGATTTCCTGGAAGGAAGCCCAGGAAAAAGGGAAATCCCCGGAAGCGTTCTTTTCGGGAGAATGATTCAGTCGCTGATTTTGGTCAGTTTAATGAAAATGTATCCGTCTTCGTCGTTTTCCCACTGGTCTATCCGGAATCCGCGTTCTTCAATTTCTTTCCGGGTTAAGGGAACCCGGCCGGTAGTCTGAATGAGATGATAGCTTTTACCGCCCTTTTTGGTAATCCGGGCGGCCACGTTCATCATTCCGATGGCGTCGATTTTGTTCGTCAGAACACCGGTTTCAAAAACTTTCATGGAGTACGTGACATCGAATTTTCCAAGGCGGAGAAGTTCGGCTGAATTAACTTCTCTTTCGTGAATGACGCCCAGTTTTTTCTTTTGGGTCATTTCCCTGGAATATTTTCCCAGATCAACCCCTCTTACTTTGGCTTTCATGAAGTTTTTGAGGAAGAACAGCACCTGTCCGTATCCGGCCCCGAAACCGAATACGCGGAGTCCGGCTGTCCGGTGGAAGTCCTGCGCGATTTCCCTGACGATGCGGTGGCCTTCAAAGTCGTTTGAAACCGTTGCATGCATCAGTGGCCGATGGATTGCGATACTGCGTTCAATGTCATTTATTTCTTTTCTGCTCAACCCCGGTTCTCGCAGTAATTGCAATAGACTCTGAATGGTTTCCTCGGCTTTCCTTTGTTGGGGTTTAAGGTGTGCCTGGGCGCTCGCTTCATAATCCTTCATTAATTGTGCATATCGCTGCAGGGTGAGTTCTTTTCCGGGCGGAAGTGCCGGCTTTGGTTTTCCTTGGCGTTCACGGAATTGGCGGTATTGCTGAATGTGAGGCGCATGGGGGTTTCTTTTAAGAGCCGAAGAAACGGGGGGCGTTTGGGCATATGTACTAACCGCTCTTTGTGTTCTTAATTATAGTGGGTTTTATTAATTCGTCTTCGCAAATTTCCGTATGCTCGAACTTGATGTCGTATTGCATGAGTTGGCTAAACTGCATGTGAAAGAGAAGAGCCTCCGGCGCCGCCTCGCGCTGGAGCAGGCCATCAGTTCCCTCAGGCAGTATCAGCAGTTGACGAAAGAGAATTAGTATTCGTGGTTGAGGATTTTCTGGGTTTCAAGCCGCATTCTTCCAAAAATTTTGAGCATTCGGGGCCGGTGGGTTCCGATGAGCTGACCGTGGTGGTTCACGTACACGTACGGGTGCTGCTTAAGGAACGTGCGGAGTTTGGGATTCCGGTTCGCTTCTATTCCCGGGGACTGTCCGACCGTTTTGGTGGCCTGGTGAACGTTTTTGCGGAATGCGCCGGCTCCGGACATGACTGCAATAAGGCTTTCCATGACTGATCCGGTGAGTGCATAGGCCACGGTTTGATGAATGCTTTTTCCGGCTGCGGCGCCTGCAAACACTCCCGGCATGGCTCCGGTCAGGGTCAGTGCCATGGTGGTGCCTCTTCGGGTGGCCCGTTCTTTGAGGAGTCCTTCAATCGCATCCGGGACGTTTGGTGTTTTTTTCTTTCCCTGAATGGTTCCCTGGAATGCTTTACGCGAATGGGGGAATACTTTTCGGGCAAGGTTTCTAAGGCCCATGGTTTTTCCTCATAGGATGGTGGCCACGAAGAGTAAGGCCATTCCGATGGCGGCGAAGAGGATGAGGCTGATGATGGATTCGCTGCTGAGTTGTGCCTGGAATTCAACCAGAAACAGGTAGGCATCGAGTGCAAAGAATCCGACTCCGGCCACCATGAGGGCCTGGCTGACGAGCTGGTTGCGTTTGCCGACTCCGGCCACTTTGAGTTCATCAAGGTCCAGGGTGACCTTGGAGACGGCTTCCCCGAGTTCGTTGAGTTTGTCCTTGGTGCGTTCGGTGAGCCCGGCGGATTTGGTGACGCGTTCATCAATGTCTTTTTGGAAGCTGGCGGTTTTTTTCTTGATTTCGTCCTCCACTTCCTGTTGTTCTTTCTGGGCAAGGGCCTTGGTTTCCTTCTTCATGGCTTCGATGGCAATCTTGCTTTGTTCGTCGAGGATTTTTTTGATTTCGGGCTGTTTTTTCTGGATTTCTTCTTCCACGAGGGTTTTGATTTCCCCGCGCAGGAGTGCGAAGGTGTTGGCCTGTCCGAGGAGAAGGAGGCGTTTGGCCTGTTCGGGTTCCACGCCGAGGTCGGTGAGGGTGGAAACGATTTCCTCTTCTTTGGCGCCTTCTTTCACAATTTTCTGGATGATTTCAATGATGGATTTTTCTTCAGCCATTTTCGTTCACTTGGATTTCTTTCCGGATGGTCTCCGTATGCTGTTGGAAAGTCATCTTAAAAAGGATGGCGGTGGAGCCGCTTTGCCGGGGTGTGAATGTGAATGATTGTTCCCGGCAGCCGTTGATGGGTATTTCCAGGCTTGTCTGGGGGTGGGTTCCTTCCAGGATTTGGGCATCGTGTTCTTCGCTGATGCCCACGCGGGCGGAGGAAGGGTTTTGGTTGCATATTTTGAGGGTGAGTGCGTATTCAATTCCCTGGAGGGCCTGCGCGGGGGCAATGAGGCTGTATTCGAGTCCGCTTTGTTTTTCTTCCGGGCGGATTGTGCGGGAAATGGACTGATGGAATGGGAACTCGAGGCTGATTTCCGTTGCGCTTCCTTCCAGTCCGGACGTGTTCAGTTCCACTCTTTCCCCGCTTTTGAGCAGGGGAATTTCCTGGATGGACTTTTTTTTCCCGTTTTGTAATGCGAAAATGCGGATGTTTTTGGCCGGACTGCTGGTGTCGTTGAGCACAAAATACG
>JACRDJ010000108.1 GCA_016218635.1 Candidatus Iainarchaeum sp. | reverse complement strand
TTGAAGAATGTTTCTTCCCTGAATGCGGGGGAATGGGTGTCGGGTGGAAATCTGGTGATGGCGGATGTGGATTTTTCGGGAACCTATCTTCCTTCCATGGGGGAAATGGATTCGCTGGCTGCCCAATTGATGGGAAAAACGGGGGCCTTTATTGGCTCGAACGGGAATGCGAATCCGTTGCTGCTCAAATCCCTGGTGTGTTCGCTGGCGCTCAATGAGGAAAAATTTGGTCCGAATGATTATTATCGTTTCAGTTCCCTGGGAGACCGTTACCGGAATGCGCGCAATAATTTACGCAAATTCGGTCCGGGGGGAAGCGCTTCCATTACGGCGGATTATTCCCTGCTGGGAGCGCCTTTCTTGGAAGTGAAACGGCCGGAGAACATTGATCCGAAGCGCGTGCAGGCCTTGTGCGGGAAAATGGCGGAATACAATGTGTATCCTTTTGAGACCCGCGTGCGTTCAGAAACCCCTTCGGGCGGGTTAAGCCGCATGATGGCGTTTGATTTTTCGGATTACAACGTGGTTTCGGGAAACGGGTTTGAGTGGGTGGAATTGAAGAATGCGCTCTTGGAGAATGAATCGGGTGTAATGGTTCCGGTGGCGTTTTCGGAGGCTTCGTTCCCGCTGGGAACCCTGATTTCTTCCGCGGAAGTGGTTTCGAAAACCAACCCGGTTACGCTGAACCTGAATGTGCCTTTCAGGGATGAGAATGGATTGCGGGAACGCGTGTGTGACTCCAATTATTCCGCTGCCGGTGCGGAGGTTTCCTCCTATTATTCGGAGGACCGCGAAACCCTCTATGTGAAAGTGAATCCGCTGGAAGTGAATGATTGCGTGAATGGAAGCTTCACCTTGTATCGGAACATGGAATTCAAAGTGGATTATTCTTTAACTTCTCCCGTTCTTTTGTCGCGCGTGGGGATGGCTTCCTCCGTGCTTCCCTCCGCGTGGGTGGACGTGAATGCCGGTGCGGAGAACCTGACTCCGGCGGGGGCGGATGGGATTCTGCGGGTAACGGATGGGAATTTCGTGCTGGCGGAGCAGGCGGTTTCCGTGGGCGGGAATTCGGTGGGCGCCTACGCACTTTCCTTTCAGGCTCCGGCGGAGGAAGGATTCCATGATTATTCCGTTGAATTCGTTCAGGGAGAGCGTGCGGTGACGGCCACCCCGTTCAGGCTGGAAGTGAGTGCACTGGAAATGCGTGCATCGTTTGAGGGGTCGTATACCCAACTTCATCAGTTGCATGGGACTCCTTCGGAGTCCTTGTGGGATGCCAGGAATCAGGGTGGTTGGGGTGGGGGACTGGATGCCAGGGACAGTAAGTTTGGGTATTCGGATCTGGTGGGTGCTGGGTGCAGGTTTCCCCCTTCTTTTCCGATTGATAACTTTTCCGGGGTGTGGATAGACAGTAAACCTTTCAAACGTTTTTCCATTCATGATCTGCCGGTGTCGTTTGAATTGTTTGGTGAAATTATTCCCGACTATGGAGGTCCACAGCCGCCCTTGGATGTTTTGGGCATATATTCGTTTGAGGGGGTGAACAATTCCGTTATTCGGTGGCGAAGGAATGAGGAACCTTGGACGGAAGTGAATGTGTCAGACTGGAATACGGATAACCTGGGGTTTGAAGCCGAATTTTTTTCCAGCGCCGCTGCCAGTTCTCCTGGTCCTTTGTTTGTGGGCATTGGGTTCTGGATGCGTTTAATGGATGGAAGCCAGTTTAATGCACCCGGTTCCCATGGAACCGAATTCATTTCCGTTTACCATCCTTTTGAAAGCGACTGCGGGCCGGGTTCTGTTTCTAGTAGGACTTCTTATATTGCAGTAAATTCTACTGACATTCAGGTTTCCCGCCCTTACGCCGCCCGCGGAACTTCCGTTGTTTCCGCCGATTTTGAAAACCATGGTTCTGTTCCGATTCCGGTTTCCTTGAAGCAGGTTACCCGCAATGGTTCGGGGACTGTGCTGAAGGAGGAAACCGTTCAATTGACTCTTCCGCCGGGTTCCAGCGGGTATGATGTGAATGTGCTGACCACTGCGGTGCCGGAAACGTATTCCATGGATTTGGAGGCCTCTTATGGTTTTTCCTCCAAAACCGCCAGCGTTTCGTTTGCGGGAAACAATCCGCCCGTGATTTCGGTTCCTTCGAAACTGTTTGCGGATGCGTTTGATTTGATTGAATTGGATTACTCGGTGAGTGACCCGGATTCGGACCCGGTGGAAGTGAGTGTTTCCGCTCCGTTTGATTCCAACCGTTTCTGGCAGACTACGGATGCCGATGAAGGAACCCGTGAAGTGGTGATTTCGGCCAGTGACGGGTTTGAATCCGTTTCCAGAACGGTGCAATTGGAGGTGGGTCCCCCGCGCGTTGAATGTCAGGCGGATTTGGATTGCGGGACAACTATTACCGTGAACCCGCGGGTTTGTTCAGGGAACCGGCTTTATGCGGAGGAAGTGGTGCCGGAATGCAATAATCCGGGAACGTTTCAGGCATTTTGTTCTTCGCGGGAAGTCCAGCGGGAATACGGTTCGTGTTTTTTGGAAGGCGCGTTTGCGGACGGGAATGCTTCAGGGTTGGTGAGGTTTGAGGAAGCCGGAACGCAGACGTTTTATCTGGAGGTTCCCCGCAAGGCACGGGTAACGAATGCATTCATTAAACTGAAAGGCGCCCCAAAGGAAACGGTGTGCGGGAATGCGTTGGCGCAGGCGGACAGTGCCCGTTCCACGGCATATAAGCACGTGTTTGCGGACGGGAGAACATACTGGGGGCTTCCCTTGGGTCCGTCCATGTCCGTGGCTTCCCGGGAAACGGTTTCGGATTCCCTGGAAGGGTTTCCGGGGTTTGCATTCGGTTCGGGAACAGAAGGCATTGCGCATTCTGTTTCATTTTATCCCGTGTGCATGAACGTAACACCGGGGTACCGGTATTTGGAAGTAAATTCTCCCTGCGATGATGGAGGCGGAGGCACGTACACCAACAATGTGGCTTCTTCGTGCGGAGGTGGTGGTTGGGTGGAGGCTGGGTATTATCAGCCCACCAATAATGCCCAGATTCATGATTACTGCATCTGGAACGGGGGTGGGCAGGTTTCATTCAACACCAACATCGGGTCCGTGTACAATTACCTGAAAGGACAGTTTGCGGGAATCGGGGATAACCGTCCGGGGTTTGTGGCCAAAATCCGGCAGTTCCAGTCCGGCAAAGAACTGGTTTCTCAGAGATTGCCGCTGAATGCGGAGCGGGTCTTCTGGGATGCGAATGCGGATTTATGGGGTCAGCGGATTGATTACTTTGTTTCCGCAAATGGGGTGAGCTGGCGTCCGGTTGAGGATGGGTCTTTCGTGGAGTTTCCGTTGGAGGAAACCGGAGAATTCCTTGAATGGAAAGCGGTTTTTTCCACCACACGTCCTGCGCGGACTCCGCGGTTGTTTGATGCCAATGTCTGCGTGGAAACCGCGGGAGCGCCTGAGGGAGTGAGTGTGGAAGCGGGCGGGCAATCCGTTGATTCTGTGAATGGCTTGCAGTCCTTTGAGGAGGAAATGGCTCTCTCTTCCGCGATGAATGCTTATTTGGATTCAGTTCCTTGGGATCAGAATTTGGTGCGCGTGCCGGTTTCCCTGCGTTCTTCTTCGCAGGGGTTGCTGGAACTCCAAAGCGTGGGTTATGAATGGGATTTGCTGAATAATACG
>JACRDJ010000109.1 GCA_016218635.1 Candidatus Iainarchaeum sp. | reverse complement strand
CAACCAAATATTCAATCTCGGCGGCATCCAGGCCATCGGGGCCCTGGCATACGGAACCGCCACCATTGTGGCAGTCGAGAAAATCACGGGCCCCGGAAACCGGTTCGTAACCGCCGCCAAAAAAGAGGTATTCGGTAAAGTCGGAATCGATTTCCTGGCCGGACCCAGCGAAGTGCTCATCATTGCGGACGAAACCGCCAACCCAAAATTCGCGGCCGCCGACCTTCTCGCCCAGGCCGAACACGATCCGCTCGCCCGCCCATTCCTCCTCACCACCGCCCGGAAAACCGCAGCCAAGGTAGCGGCCGAACTCTCCCGCCAGCTCAAAACGCTTTCAACCCAAAAAACCGCGAAAGTGGCACTCAAAAACGGGCGAATCATCCTCGTCCGGAACCTCACCGAAGCCGTTTCA
This sequence comes from Candidatus Iainarchaeum sp., assembly GCA_016218635.1. Taxonomy (GTDB): domain Archaea; phylum Iainarchaeota; class Iainarchaeia; order Iainarchaeales; family JAFGBZ01; genus JACRDJ01. The sequence goes on along the minus strand of JACRDJ010000109.1, from coordinate 3,013 downwards.
TTGGCCAACCGCTTTGCGCCCGAACACCTGGAGCTCATGGTGAAGGAATCTGCACGAATCAGTCCCAAACTCACAAACTACGGTTCACTCTTCATCGGAAACAATTCCGCGGAAGTGTTCGGAGACTACTGCAGCGGACCCAACCACACCCTGCCCACCAACGGAGCCGCCCGCTACACCGGAGGGCTTTCCCCGAAAGACTTCGTGAAAATCCTCACTTACCAGGAAATCGGTCCGAAAGGAATCCGAAAACTGGTTCCCTTAGCCGTACGGCTCGCGCAAACCGAAGGGCTGGACGCGCACCGGAAAGCCGCACAAATGCGGGAAAAATAGGCACCGGCACAGAACTCACTCAAAAGCCTAAAAAAGAACGAACACAGGTCGTTCATGAAGTTCTATTTGGATACCTGTATTTGGATGGATTATCTGGAGAGCCGAACGGATGGACTAAGACCACTCGGCGAGTTTGCATTCGCGTTCCTTAAGGCATGCAAAACCAAAAAACACAGCATACTGTTCTCTGAGCTGGTGTCATTCGAACTCAGACAATACCATTCAGAGGAAAGAATCAGGCAAATGTTTGCTGACCATCAAACCACCCTCAACGAAGTTTCCATTTCTAATTCGCAGCAACTGGAGGCCAAAATGCTGGAATTAAAACTGAATGAAGTCCATAAATCAGACATTCTGCACGCCATTTTAGCCAGAGACAACGGTGCAATCCTGATTACGCGGGACAATCACTTCAACGAACTATCAAGCCTGGTTAAAATATCAAAACCGGAAGAAGTTTATTTTTGAGCAAACCGTTTTTCAAGCATCGCAAAAAACTCATCCCCGGCCTGCTCCCGGATTTTCCGATATTCCTCGTCCGTTTTGGCTTTTCCCTGTCCCTTCAGGCTCCCTTTCAATGCAAACAAGGAGTCCCAGGCCTCTTTTTTGGCTTTTTCCTCGGAAAGCGCTTTCAGCTTGGCGCGGACGGCATCCCGAATGAACTCCGTCTTCGTGGAATAATGAAACGCCTGCATGGACTTCTCCATCTCCCGCAACAAGGACGACTCCAGCTTAATGCTCACGGATTCCATACTACCAAGTAAGACTAAGTAAGAAATAAAAAGGGATGTTTGCTCAAACCAACTTGAAAAACTTGGATAATAGAACCAGTAATCCAACAGACTCGGAAACAGAAATAGCCCAGGGAACTAACCGGAGGAGCAGTGCAGCTAATGGATTTATACCCGGAGAATTAATTGCTTGCTCAATAAGCAGCTGAATGGCTGCATCCAAAGGACTTACAAACGGTAATATCAGTGCAACAACAAACACAACAAAGACTCTGACAAAATTTGTTGAATCATCACTCATTTCATCACTTCCTTCAGGAACTTCCCCGTGTGGCTCTTGGGGTTTTTCACCACGTCTTCGGGGGTTCCGCTGGCCACCAGTTGCCCGCCCGCGTTTCCGCCTTCGGGGCCGAGGTCAATCACGTAATCCGCACTCTTGATGACGTCCAGGTTGTGTTCCACCACAATGACCGTGTGCCCGCGGTCCACGAGCGAATTCAGTACTCCCAGCAGTCGCTTAATGTCCGCAAAATGCAGGCCCGTAGTGGGTTCATCCAGCAGATACACGGTGTTGCCGGCCCGGATTTTGGCCAGTTCCTTGGTTAATTTCACCCGCTGGGCTTCCCCACCGGAAAGCGTGGTCGCGCTCTGGCCCAGTTTAATGTACCCCAATCCCACGTCCACGAGCGTATGCAGTTTGTGGTGAACGGCCGGAATGTTTTCAAAAAAGGAAACGGCTTCCTCCACCGTCATGTTCAGTACGTCCGAAATGTTTTTGTCCTTAAACGTAATGGTAAGGGTTTCGCGGTTAAAGCGGGTTCCCTTGCAGTCCTCGCAGGTCACGTACACATCCGGCAAAAAATTCATTTCAATTTTAATGACCCCGTTTCCTTCACAGGCCTCACAGCGGCCGGAAGAAACATTGAAAGAAAACCGTCCGGGGCCGAATCCTTTGAGTTTGGCGGGGCGCGTGGAAGCATAAAGGTCGCGGATCAGCTGGAATACCCCCACATACGTGGCCGGGTTGCTGCGCGGAGTCCGCCCGATCGGGGACTGGTCCACGTTAATGACCTTGTCCACCAGATTAATGCCCTGAAGGGATGCGAACTTTCCGATCGAGAGGTCGGAACCCATCAGTTTGTTGGAAAGCAACGGGTAAAGTGTATCATTAATGAGCGAGCTTTTACCGGAACCGGAAACCCCGCTTACGCAGATAAAGGAACCCAGCGGGAACTCCACGTCAATGTTTTTTAAATTGTGTTCCGCGGCCCCTTTGAGCACGAGTTTTTTGACGGATTTACGGCGCAGGCGGGGAACATGAATTTTTTCTTTTCCGTTCAGGTACTGGCCGGTCAGCGAGCGGGGGTTTTGCATGATTTCCGCCGGAGTGCCAATAGCCACCACGTGTCCGCCGTGCACGCCGGCCCCCGGACCCATGTCCACCACGTAATCGGCGGCCAGCACGGTGTCGAGATCGTGTTCCACCACAATAAGGGTGTTTCCCAGGTCACGGAGCCGCTGAAGGGTTTCAATGAGTTTATGGTTGTCCCGCTGATGGAGTCCAATGGAGGGCTCATCCAGCACATACATGACTCCGGTCAGGTTGGAGCCAATCTGAGTGGCCAGGCGAATGCGTTGGGCTTCCCCGCCGGACAAGGTGTTGGCGGGACGTGAAAGGGTCAGATACCCTAAGCCCACGTGCAGAATAAAGAAGAGGCGGTCCCGGATTTCTTTCAGCACCTGCTTGGAGATCTGGAATTCATTGGGGTTCATTTCCAGGGATTTAAAGAATTCAATGATTTCAGAAATGGTGAGGTCCGATACTTCCACAATGCTTTTCGCACCCACGCTAACCGCGGAACTAAGGGGGTTAAGCCGGGTTCCGTTGCAGGACTCACAGAGCTTGGTTTTCATGAATTCTTCCAGTTCCTGCCGGCGTTTTTCGGACT
>JACRDJ010000008.1 GCA_016218635.1 Candidatus Iainarchaeum sp. | reverse complement strand
GGGCAAAATGGAGTTCGGCCGTGTTTGTTTTCTGGTTGATTCGAAATGCCACCGTTCCGATTCCGTTCGGATTGTCTTGTGCGGGCCCCCGACTGCGTGGGCCCTTGGCGGTCCGTTCAAATTCACTGAACTTATCAGGTTTCGGGAATGCGGTCACCCGAATCCAGTGCCCGCCGATGAGGTACTCTTCCGGTTCAATCTTGTATTCCCTTAAAGCCAGCATTATTTTGGGGTGCCTCTCCGTATGATATTGTTGAACTACTCCGGGTACCAGCATGTGATTATACGTTTGGTGTTTTTTACGGGTTTTCCAGGCTTTCTGGATGATTGGGAGCGGAACTCTTTTGGCCATGGATGATTACCTTTTGGGGTCAGTTGGGAATGAAGAGGCGAAGCTCACGGTTCCGGGTAATGAACTGGGTTCCGTGTTCGGTTGCCTCTTTTTGGAGGCCTTTCTGAATGCAGGCATCTTCAATGTCTTTAAGGATCTGGGCCGGGTTTTTCACATCCGCTGAAAACCGGGGGACGACTATAATCTTTCTTTCCCGTTTGGCCACTTCCAGTGCCATCGTGATGGCCTGTTTTCTCCAACCCTTGTATTGGGTGGCCAGCTTGTCCGGAAGGCCGATTGGGCGTCCTTTCTTCTGAATGAAGAAATGGGCCTGAATGAATTCCACGTGAAGATAGGGGCTGGATAGGTCTCCGTGCAGGTGAATGCTTCCGATTCCATATGGATTGTCATGGGATGGCCCGTTTGGTTTTGTGAACCGGGATGCGCGTTCAAACTCGCTCCAGTGCCCTTCTTTCGGGAATGCCGTAATCCGGATTTGAATCTGATCAAAGGTTCTTCCGACGGATGCGACAATGGCCATGCCGGGCGTTCGCTTGCAATAATGGTCCAGCGGAATGTGGGGCTGTTGGGCATACTTCCGGATACGGATTTTTCGGAGTGCATGCGGTTTTTTGAGCAGGGTTCGTTTAACCAGTTCAAGCGGAATTTTTCTTTGATTCATTTTTCAGCACTTCCCCCGCCAGATAGAGTGAACCGAATACGAGAATTAAATCCTTTGGTCCGGCCGTTTTTTGGGCCAACGCAATGGCCTGCCGGGGATTGGCTGCGGACTGAATGTGCCTGATTTTTTTGTTTTTTTCCGCAATTCTTTGAAGGATTTTAATGGAAAGTGCCTGCGGGTGCTTAAAGTGGGTTAAAATCAATTCCTCCGCATGAATTTCCCTGATCATTTCCGCGTAATTCTTGGTGCGAAGACAGCCGAATACCCCGATTAAGCGGTTGAATGGAAGTTTTCGGACGGATTTCAAAAGCGTGCGGACTCCGTCCGGGTTATGGGCTCCGTCCAGCAGTATGAAATTCGGTTTGGTCTGCAGGACCTGCATGCGGGCCGGCCAGTTCACCCGCATTAGCCCTTTTCGGATGGCGGTTGAAGTGATTCGGATTCCTTTTTTTTGTAATGCGTAAACGGCGCCCAGTGCGAGGCCGGCGTTTTCGGCCTGATGGATGCCAATCAGGTTGGTAGTCAGATGGGGAATAGCGCGTGGGTGAATGGATTCGAATTCGGTTCCGCCGAAATCCATTTTCCTGAATTTTGTGCGTGGATTGATATCCGTTGCGTTCATTTGTTTTATTTTTTCTTTAATGGCCGAATAACCGGCGTTGGTTCTGGATACAACCGCCGTTTCGTTTCGTTTGATGATTCCGGCCTTTTCGCGGGCAATTTTCTGAATGGTGTTTCCGAGATATTGGGTGTGTTCGAGGGAAATGCTGGTAATGACCTGTACGTCCGTATCAAACGCATTGGTGGCATCCAGGCGTCCGCCCAGGCCGGTTTCCAGGATGATGAATTCCGGTTTTTTTTGCCTGAAAATTTCGGCGGCAGTCAGGGTGAGAGCCTCAAAGTAGCTGGCGTTTGTTTTGCGGATGAGGGGCTTGAGTGCGGAAACCGTTTGGGCGAACAATGGTTTGGAAACCGGTTTTCCGTTCACGCGGATGCGTTCGTTCATGCTCACCAGGTGCGGGGACGAGTAGAATCCCGTGGAGTATCCTTGCGCGAGCAGGATGGCTTCCAGCATGGCGCACACGCTTC
>JACRDJ010000107.1 GCA_016218635.1 Candidatus Iainarchaeum sp. | reverse complement strand
GGCATTAATTTACCCGCATTCCGGGTCATTATTCCGCAATTATACCGGTTCGGAACCGGAGGAATGGAACCCCTGGAAGTAAGGGAATTCAAGCAAATGTCGGGCCGCGCCGGCCGGCCCAAATACGATTCCCGCGGAGAGGCCGTACTGGTGGCCCGGACGGAAACGGAATCTGAACGCCTGCGCGAACACTACATTGAAGGGGAAATCGAACCCGTGGAGTCCCGGCTGGGGGAGGAAAGCCTGCAGCGCACCATTCTCTTAAGCGCCATTGCGGGGGAATTCGTTTTTGATCTGGCCTCCCTGGAATCGTTTTTCGGAAAAACGTTTTATGCGGCCCAGAACAAAAACATTCGCGGCCTCTTCGGAAAACTGACGAACACGCTCCGCGAACTCGAAAAAATGGGGTTTATTGAAGCCGATGAACGGGAATTCAAAACCACGAAACTCGGAAGACGGGTCAGCGAACTCTACCTGGACCCCTTAACCGCACACCGCTACCTCAACGGACTCCAAAAGCCCGCAGAGAACCCCTTGTACTATCTTTACCTGCTTTCGGATTCAACCGAATCCGGCCCGTGGGTGAACGTGCCCAAGGCCCAGGAAGCCCGCGTATGGGAGGAACTGAGGCGGGAAAAACCGAACCTGCCCGTGAATGTGGACCAGGAAATGCATTCGGATAATACCATTCTCTCCAAATTCAATTCCGCACTCCTGCTCCGCGAATGGGTGGAGGAAAAAACCGAGGAACAGCTCATGAAGGATTACAGCATTCCTCCCGGAATCCTCTTCAACCGCCTCCAAGTCACCGACTGGCTTAATTACGCGGCCGGAGAACTATGCGCATTCGTAAAAGACGCACAAACCCCCCGCATGCAACTGGCCAGGCTCCGCAAGCGCCTCAAGCACGGAATCAAAGAAGAACTGGTGCCCTTATGCGAATTCCGCGGAATCGGACGCGTGCGCGGACGCAAACTATTCAGTGCCCGCATTCACTCCGCGCAGGAAATCCGCACCACCCCCTTTGAAGTACTGGCCGGCATCCTGGGCAGCAAGACCGCGGAAGCGCTCAAAAAACAGGCCGGAACACCGGCTTCCCCGGAAGAAAAAAACAAATGGGAACACGCACCCACCGAGCAGGCGGAACTGGCTGGGTTTGAAGGATAAATTAGAGCCATTCTTCGAATTGTTGAGGCGAAAGATTAAGCGTTTTCAGAACTTCCCTGAACGTTCCCGTTTTAAGTGACTGATGCATGGGCACCACCAGCATCGTTCCGTTGTTTCGCAAAATGACATGACTGCCATTCCGCCGCCGGATGAAAAAACCAAGTTTTGAAGCCACCTTGATGCAGTCCAAGCCAGAAACAACCGGCAGGCGCATCAGACCACGGTTTCAAGAATCTGAACGCGTTTGGAAACCTGCTGTAGTTGGGTCTTGGAAAGCTCTTCCAAATATAGTTCCCGTGCTTCCCAAATATTTTTCAGGGCTTCCTTCCTGGTTTCACCCTGGGAAATGCAGCCAGGCAACTCCGGAATATAAACTGTATAACCACCCTCCGGCTGGGCTTCCAGCACTACATGCAATTTCATTAAAGCACCAATCAATATGGGTCCGGTTCCATTTAATACTTTTTGTGCCCCCGTGCCGCTGCCGCCGACACGTCCGACGCCTGTTTCGCCAGGCGGGAACGAGGGTTGCCTACGGCAAGCCATGCTCCGAGAACCGAAAGCCCTGCTTTGCAGGAGCCGCACTCAAACAGGCTGACACCGCTAAACCACCCCACCAAAAAGTATAATACCCCCCCCGAACACAATACATTCATTCCAATGAAGGAGGAATGAAAATGAAATGGATCGGAATCGGATTAATCGGAATTTTACTGGTACTAAGCGGGTGCACGCAAATCCAGGGTGGAAACAGCACGGGAGAGGCAATCGGACTGCCTGCCGGTCAACTCGTAGCCCAACCAGCGTGCCAGCTTGTAATGTTTGACCAGTCGAATCCGATGAGCCCGGATAGTTTTTGTAAAGCGAAGGGTTACAAAACCGGGGGCGGGGCAATTGCTAGGAACAGTGTCGACTACTATGATTCAACTAATGGAACATGTAGTGGCAAAATCCAAAGTAGAACCATGCAAACTATACCCTATGATCCAAATGTCTCCATAGAGTCAACGCCGTTGAACTGTACCCGGGGGACGGGTTCCGGCTTAGCTGAACCCTATTTTGGAGATGTACTTGTGGCCGGTCAGGTGCACACGCTCTGCTGCAAGTAATCGTATCGGGCCTTCGGGCCCGCCTTCTTTTTCTTCACCCAAACATTAAAAAAAACCCCGTCATTCAAAGGGAAGCGAGGGATTCAATTATGGTTCGCGTGGCAATCAACGGGTTTGGTCGGATTGGAAGAATGGCGTTCCGCCTGGGCTGGGCGGAGTCCGACATTGAATGGGTGGGAATCAATGAATTAGGGGATACGAAAACGGCCGCGCATTTGCTCAAATACGATTCCGTGCACGGAAAAATGGACGTGCCCATTGAAGCCAGACCCAACGAATTGATTGTGGCCGGGGACTCCATTCCGTTCTTCTCCGAAAAAGACCCCGCTTCCTTGCCCTGGAAGAAACTGAACGTGGACGTGGTACTCGAGTGCACGGGCGTGTTCACCACCCGGGAAGCCTGCCAGAAACACATCCTGGCCGGCGCCAAAAAAGTGATTTTAAGCGCGCCGGGAAAAGATGAAAGCATTCCATCCATCGTGTTGGGAGTGAACGAAGACCCGCTCCGCAAAGGGGAAACCATCATGGACAACGCTTCCTGCACCACCAACTGCTTGGCGCCCGTCGTGAAAGTATTGCAGGAGAGTTTCGGAATCCAGAAAGGGTTCATGACCACCATTCATGCCTACACCAATGACCAGCGCATACTCGATGCCCCGCACAAGGATTTGAGGAGAGCCCGCAACGCGGCCACGAATCTGATTCCCACTTCCACGGGGGCTGCCAAAGCCATCGGGAAAGCGGTTCCGGCACTGAAAGGAAAAATGGACGGAATCTCCATCCGGGCGCCCGTCATGGATGGTTCCCTGGTGGACCTCGTGTGCGTCACCGAAAAAAACACCACGGTGGAGGAAGTGAATGCGGCATTCAAGAAAGCCGCGCAGGGCGCATTAAAGGAAGTGCTCGAATACTGCTCCGACCCCATCGTGTCCAGTGATGTCATCGGAAACCGGCACTCCGCAGTATTCGATTCCCTGGAAACCAAGGTCATCGGCGGAAACCTCGTGAAAGTGCTGGCCTGGTATGACAACGAAATCGGGTACAGCCAGCGGCTGGTGGATTTGCTGAAAAGAATGAAATAAAGGGGTTTAAATTAGGTTATCATATAAACGTATATGATTCTTATGGAACCTAGAACCAGTATCCTGCATTACCCAAGACTGGATACCGTGCTCATGATTGAGGACGCCATCCGAAATGCGGATAACTATCCGAAGCGAACGGCACTCTGGAAAAAGCTTCCCAAAAAAGTCATGTATCAAACCTATAAAACCGTTATTGAATACCTGATTAAATCACGGAAAGTCATGCTGACCAAAGACGACCGGCTGATGTGGGTATTTGCGGATAACCCCAAAATCCAAAAACTGATTGACCAGAGCGTGCCCGCTCATGCATGAAATACGTTATTCGGCTGAATTCAATGAAGCGTACGTGAACCTCAGCGTTAGGGCTGAAAAAGGAAACGGGGAAGCAAGATACATTCTGGAATGCGTCAGCCGGGCCACGGCCAAACTGGCCCAAAACATTGAAGCCGGCAAAAAAATCCCGCGCAAACTCTGGCCCCGCGAATACATTCAAAAATACGGAATAACCAGCCTCTGGAAAATGAATCTGGATTCCAACTGGCGCCTCATCTATACCATCACCGGCCAGCAGGTCAAATTCATCCTGATTTACCTCGAATACATGAGCCACAAAGAATACGACCGGAAATTCGGGTACAAAACGAGCTGAACGGACACGTTCCGCCAGCGGCTGGTGGATTTGCTGAAAAGAATGAAGTGAAAAGTCAAACGAATTTCAGGAACCCTTCGCGGCCCAGCCGGAGTTCCTGCTTCATGATTTTATTCAGCAGGCCGGGTGGGATGGGTTTGTTGGCATGAAACGCAATGGTGAGAATTCTTCCGCCCGGATGCGTGAACGTTTTGTGGGAACCCTTCTGGGCGGACTTCGATGAATCCCGGATTAAGAACGATTTTAATGAGGTCCTTGGGGTAAAGAACCGGAAGCCTCATACCGTTACCTTAACCATGCCCAGCACCGGGTTGGGCGCCAAAACGCGTTTTTTCCCATGCAGGACTTCCAGGTGCAGTTCAATGGCTTCCGCGATATTTTTCATCAGGCCTTCCAGGTCGTCCGCATACGAGTAACAGCCCGGCAACGCCGGAACCGATGCATAAAACTGCTTGGTTTTTTTATCCTGTTCCAATACAACGTCAAAATCCTGTTTCATGAATCCACCAAATGAATAGTCCTTCATCTGAAATAAAAACTTGTCTGGATCACTGCCGGTACTCCGCCAGAAGCAAAAAATCAGAACCCTTTTTCCGCGTCATCTAATTCAAGCACGTCAAGTTCTTTGGCGTACTTTTCGGGTTCCGCCAGCCATTCCAGTTTGGATAAGTTCTGGGTTCCCCACGGGTACATGGGTCCGGCGGGAACGCCGAGTTTTTTAAGCGAAGGAACGTTGTGTTCCACCACTTCGGGCACCAGGCCATACTGATGGTTTTCCTCAAAGCCTTTGGGGGTGAGGTAATACATGCCGCCCTGCTTTTCGCGGATGGGGCCGTAATCGGATTTGAAATTGCGTTCCACCCAGTTGCTCATCACCAATGGATTTTTGTCCGAAGGATTCACCGTAATGTGACCATATCCGGGAGGCATGAGTACTTTGTCTCCGGCCTTCGCGTGAACGGAAACAAACCGGGAACCGTCCAGGTGTTGAAGCAAATAAACGGCTTCCCCGAAGAGCACTTCGTAGAGTTCCGGGTAATAGGCCCCGGCCGGATTTAGGGGATGAAAGTGCCCGAAGGTTTTATTGAATTCCAAACCCAGCATCACTGGGGGCAGAATGGTGACATCATAGCGGAGGTTTTGGGCCGCAATCGCGGAACGGTGCGCTTCCAGGCAGACATCACGGTACATGAAATAAAGTTCGGAAGAGACCGGCTTGGCGTCCGGATCGCGGAGCACGGGCTTCATCTGGGAAAGCGTGCGAATATCAGGGTGAACAGGCCTGATTCCTTCCTTAAAGACCAGTTTGCTTCCATCCAGGGCCAACGGAAGCCCGCTGACGGACTTCAAATCAATGAATTCGGGCATAGGGGAACAAAGAGGGGTAAGGAATTTAATGCTAAGGGTACGTAGTGAAAGAAACAGTTATCTTTAGGTGAAGCCATCAATACAGACAGGACGTGAATCAATGCCCGCCAAAACTTCTCCGGCGAAACGGACACTAAACAAAGAGCAGCGGCGCCTGGCTTCAGCCATTTATTTGGAAAATAAACGTACGGGCGAAATGTATGGAAAAAAATTAACCAAAGAAGAAATCATGCAAAGAACCAAGCAACCAATAGACCGTTTTGGAATGAGCGTGGTTCCCGGAAAGCCGGGCGATGACCGAAAAAGCATTTGGTGGAAAAGAATCAACGCCCAGCTCGACGAACCTAAAGGCAGGAAAATAGGGGAGGAAACCCCCGTTTTTGCCAAAGCCAAAAAAACGGCTTTCGGAAAAGAGACCCGGATACTGCAGGCAGGGCTTCCGGAAACGTTATTGGCACCGGAAGCCAAAAGGATTGCCGGCGCGAATGCGAAAAAAATTGAGGAATCCCCTTATCTGGTTCAGCGCTTTGAATGGATTGAAAACGCATTATCCGGAATCGGCAAACCGGAAGGGTTCCTGAAAAAAGGATGCATGGTTTTTTATGGATTGCATCTGCACAAGCTCGACCAACGATTCCAGACGGATAACTCGCCTGCCCAAAGAGCCCTTGCATGGGGTTCCGTTGCAGGCAATCAAACCATGATGGATATGGCCGAGGGAATAAAAAACATCGGATCACACTACAACTGCCGTGTCTTCTTTGAACAGGCGGCTTTTAGGCAGGATGTGGTTAATGGCGGAAACTGGGGCGTTATAAACCCTGTTGCCGGCGACCCGGTTTTAGGAATCCAGCTATTTGACCCAAACCCGAAAACACTTCTGCAGTTTGCAAAAGCAATGGCCAAAAGAAGGCCCGGCAAACCCATTGCCATCTATAGTGAAGGACAAAAAGAATTAGACAGGCATTTCCTGAATACCTGCCGTAAACACAGTAATTCGGCTTTCCTGGGAAAGTATTTGCCTGTTTCGTCCAAAAATTAATGTCACTAACTATATGACGTGTACGGGAACCGGTTTTACCCCTAAGCGCTTTCAGCGACAAAAATGTTTATCTATCCTTGGGTGCTCGGTTGGTCATGCGTTCCGTCCACGAAGTGAACTTAAAAGGAAAAACGGTCCTGCTCCGCGTGGACCTCAATTCCACGGTGTTTGAAGGAAGACTGGAAATGAATGCCCGCATCCGCGAGCACGCCAAGAGCATTTATCAGTTAAGCGAAAGCGGAGCCCGCACGGTGGTGCTGGCACACCAGGGAAGAAAAGGGGATGCGGACTTTTTGGGCCTGCAGGCGCACGCCAAACTCATGGAGAAATTCCTGGAAAAACCGGTTCCGGTAGTGGAATGGGAAACCGATTACCCGAAACAAATCCGTCAACTAAAGGACGGAGAAATTGTATTAATGCAGAATGTGAGGTTTAATGAAGCCGAAACCGAAGAAAAGACCCCCGCGGAGCATGCCAAAACCGAATTCATCAAAAAACTGGCAACCGTAAGCGATTACTTCGTGCAGGACGCATTATCCGTATGCCACCGTTCGCATGCGAGCGTGGTGGGGTTCGCCACCCTCAAACTCTGCCTGGCGGGACCGGTACTGGAAAGAGAACTGCATGCCCTGCACAAAATAGCCCATGACCCTGAATCCAAACTCCTCGTGCTGGGCGGGGGAAAACCCAGGGACTCACTTAAAATCCTTCAAAACATGCTGAAAAACGGACAGGCCAGGGAAGCCTGCCTGGGCGGAATGATCGGGGAAATCTTTTTGCTCGCGCAGGGAAAAAAACTGGGAAAAAAAGAGGCATTCTTTAAGGAAAAGGGATTAAGCGAACTGGTGCCCAAGGCACGGGAGATACTTAACCAATACGGAAAACAAATCACGCTTCCGACGGACTTGGCGTTTGAAAAAAACGGGCAACGAATGGAAGCGGCCATGGAAGCCGTTCCAGCAGATGCTATGACCAAGGACATTGGCGCTCACACCATGGACGCATTCAAGCAGAAAATCCGTTCCGCACCCATCACCGTATTCAACGGTCCCATGGGGGTATATGAGGAAACCCTATTCCGTTCCGGCACCAAAAAAGTATTATTCTCCATCGCATTCTCCGGTACATTCTCCATCCTGGGCGGAGGCGACACCGAAAAAGCACTGGACGCCATCGGGCTGAACGCCCAGGACTTCAACCACGTTTCATTGGCCGGAAAAGCACTGCTGGACTACCTGGCAGGGGAACGATTGCCGGGACTGGAAATACTGAACTAAACCAGAATTACACGGATGAAGCCAGTTGCTCAACCAATTGCCCGGCAACTTCGGATTTAATTCCTTTCAGTTTGACCGTTTTTTCCTTCGTCACCAGCACCATTTCGCTTTCATCCGCGCCCATCGGGTGGCGGAGCACGTCACTTAAAACCACTGCGTTCATTCCCTGCTCCGCGAGAATCTTTTTCCCCAATGCCATGAGTTCTTTTTCGGTTTTCTGGGTTTCGGCCTTGAAGGAACAAATGAAGAGCTTGGGAAATTTTTTTCGAATTTGCGCAATGAGTTTGGGGGCCGGAGTGAGTTCCAGGGAAAGCTTTTGGACGGAAGAAATTTTTTCTTTCGCCTGTTTCACTTCAAAGTCCCCTAATGCGGCCGGAACAAAGACCGCATCGAATTTGTTTTTTTGAAGCACCGAAAACGCCTGCTCCGCGAATTCGGAGAGCGTGCGTGCGGGAAAAAACGGCATTTCATTAAAGGGCCGCTCCGCGGAGGAAACCATGAAAACCGCTGCTCCGCGAATGAAGCAGGCCTTGGCCAGCTCATTGCCCGTTTTGCCTGAAGAGTGGTTGGTGATCACGCGCACGGAGTCAATGGGTTCCGCGGAGGGGCCATTCAGGATGAGGATTTTTTTATCTTTAAGGGGCTGCCTGGAAAGCAGGCGTTTGACGTGCAGGATGATTTCGGCCTGCTCCGCGAATTTGGCCTTTCCTTCCGCGTGAACGGGTTCCACAAATTCAACGCCGAAGGATTTGAGTTTTTGAATGTTTTCCTGCACGGCCGGGTTTCGTTCCATGGGCTCGTGCATGGCGGGCACGATCAGAATGGGTTTGGTTCCCAGCGCACAGAGGGCACAGGAAGTGATGGGGGAGTCATCCATTCCGCAGGCGATTTTTGAAATGCTGGAAGCGGTAGCGGGAGCGATCAATAAAAGGGCCGCGGAGCCATTCGAACCGAATAACTGCACGTGCTCGAGCGCACCGGTAATTTGAGTGATGGGTTTGGAGCCAGTGAGCCCTTCCACGAGTGCGGGGGAAATCATTCCGGCGGCCGCGGGGCTCATCAGGCAGGTCACCTGCGCGCCTTCGCGGAGCAGCTCCCGCATTAAATCCAGGGAGCGATACAGGGAAAGCGAGCCGCAAAGCCCGACCGCAATGTGTTTGCCGGCGAGGTCCTGGGAGCGGGTTCCCGAAATGTCGAGGGCGGGGTGCATAATGTAATAAAATAGAGGAAAAAGAATTAAGAAAAGGCGCCTGCGAAGCACGTTTCCCTGAAAGGGATACCCGTACTCACCGGACGTGTCGGTGTTTTAAGTTGGTTTTTGGATGAGAATTGCATGGAACTCACGAATCTGGCGCTGGCGTATCAACTGAAGTTTCTGGAACAGGAACTCGTGGACGGGCATGTGAACAAAATCCAGGAGCTTCCGGACGGGGGGCTTCGCATTAAAATCCATACATTGAATGGAACCCGGGATTTGGTTGTTTCTGCGGGCGGGCCTTATCTCACGGAGTACCGGCAAGAGGCTAAAAAAAATCCGACCAATTTTGCGCTCGCATTAGGGCAGATGCTTTTCAACAAAAAAATTGAAAGAATTGAGCAGCCTGAACTCGACCGCGTGTGCGTGCTGGGCTTTTCCGGCGGAGCGCTGCGGATTGAATTTTTCCCCCAATTCAATATAGTGCTGGTGGATGCGGATAACCACGCGCTGGTGTACCGGCATCCGTTCCGGGATGTCAAGCGCGTGCTCCGCAAAGGGGAACCTTATCCGGCCCGCCCCAAACCCAGACAAAATCCCCAGACGGTTGAACCTGCACAATTAGAGTCTGTCCTGAAGGCTTCCGCCAAGGACATTGTGCGGACGCTGATGGGTGCGTTGAATAGTGGTCCCCTGCTGGTGGAGACCATATTGGAAGAAAGCGGAGTGCCTAAAATGACGCCAGCCAGTGAAATTTCTCCGGCGCAGCTCAAAAAAATTGCATTAAACCTGCATCACCTGCACGAAATTGACCTCAAAAAGATGGCGCCGTTTGAATGGAACGGGTACATTTATCCGGCATTAATCGGCACGCATGAAAAGGGATTTGAGTCCGTGAACGCAGTCCTCAATGAACCGGTTTCCCGTCCCCTGCCCCCCTCCCAGGAAACCGCCCGGCATCAGGATGAAATCCAGAAACTGCGCAAGAGCATGGAGGAACAGCAAAGAGTGAAGGAAAAACTGGAGCAGGAAATTCTGGAAAACCAGCAGAAAGGACAATTAATTTATGAGCATTTCATTGAAATTCAGGAAATTCTGGATGCGATAGCGCAGGGAAAAGAGAAGAAGAAAACGGAAAAAGAAATCATGGAAGCGTTTGCGCAGGCCGCCCGGAACAAAAACAAGACGGCGGCTCACGTGAAGTCCGTGAGCCGGGACGAAATCATAACGGAATGGTGACCGTTAGCTTCCGGTGGCTTCGCGTACGCCGCGTTCGTCGACAATGAAAACATCACTGACGGCGGTGACGGAAGCGTAGGGAATACTGACCAAGCGGTCGGCTTGGGTAGTGGCTGCTTTTCCGAACTTGCTTTCGCGGTCGAGTTCCACCAGCAGGGCTTCAATTTCGCCGGTGTTCTCTGAAACCATCAGGTCGGATAGGCGTCCCACTTCTTCTCCGCGGTTGGTGATGACTCTCTTGGCGGCCAACTGGCGCGCAATCGTGTACTTGTACATGTGCGACATCTCCCCAAAAAATTTACAATAGATAGAGAGTTTTATTCATTTATAAATGTTGCTTTTTTATGTAGCTGCCTGGGCTGGGCCGGACCCAAATGTTTAACTAGTTCAAGCGAGAAGAGTCCTGGGAGAGGATTTTCATGGGAAAAGAAGAAAAAAAATCAATGATTGATGCTAACATAACCAGGTATGGACTGGTGCTGGTCGTGGGAATGATAATTGGCATTTTTCTGGCGTTGAGTGTGCTTGACCCCTTCCTTAACAGCGGTTCGCGTGCGCAGATGGATTCCCTGACGGCGCGTAATGCCCTGCTGGACTCCCAGGTTCGCTCACTTACCCAGTGTATGGAGACTTATCGGGTGAATCCGGCCAACTGCCCGGGTTAGTTATGTGGAAGCTTGGCGGGGTTGTTCTTGGGTATTCGGACTTGCTTTCTGGGCTTTTTGGCAGTCTGAATTTTTTTCAGTTTCCAGGCGCCGACCAATATCATGATGCCGACCAGGGGAAGAATGGCCCAGGGGAGGTTGGCCAGAAGGTTGGGGGCGGATGATGGAAGGGAGGCCAGTGCCGTCTTGGAGAAGGCAATGCTTTGAATGAAGTTTTCCGATTCGAGCGCTTTTTGGGATTCGAGGGTGGCCGGACTGGAGGGGTTTTGGGTTTGAGCCTGGGCGAGAAGCGTGGTGGCGTCCGCGGTTATTTTCTGAATGGCGTCTGAAAGTTCTGCTTCGATGGATTGGGCGCGGGAAAGATGGGGGGCGATCCAGGTTTCGGATTCTTCTGCCAGTGAAATGTCGTCTGATTGTTCTTCCATACGGTTTTGACGTTCCTCGGTTTCGTTTAGCGGAATTTCATCCGCCTGTTTTTGGAGGTATTCGATTCGGGAGAGGGTGATGGGGGGCGCGTAGGGGATTTTGTCCTGAAGTTTTTGGTGGTCGGAGAGCTGTTTTTGGAGAATACTGATTTGGGCGGGAATGATTTTGGAAAGCAGCGAACGCAGTTTTGAAAAAAGGGAAAGAACGGCAGCGGTTTTCTGGGAAGCGTCTTTCTGAACGGAGGATTCAAGAATGGCGGTTTTCTGCTGGAGTTCGATCAGTCCGCCGAGCGCCTGCCCCGTGTTCTGTTTGGAGAGGGACTGGGTGATGGTTTCTTCTGCCAGCAGCACTTCCTGTTTGGGCCTGGAAAGTTTCTGATTGAGCCCCTGGTCCGTCATCTGGGCAAAAAGGAGGCGTGCCTGGGCTTGCAGGCGGTCTCTTTCTTCGAGAAGAATGGAGGGAAATCCGTCCGGGGAAGCGGAAAGCAGGTTTTGGGCAAGCCAGAGGTGGGTCTGGGCTGAGGAAAGATTGGAGGCGGAGAGTGCTGCGGTGGCTTCATCGAGGTGTTTTTGGGCCTGTTCCAGGAATTTGTGGAATGAATCGCGCAGGGTGCCTGAAAAATTGGCGTCCGCCACCTGCCGGTTGAGTTGTTCCCACTGGGCCTTCAGTCGGGCCAGCTCTTCGAGCAGGGCCTGACTTGTGCGCGGCTGCTGGTTTTCCCGTAATTCCCATTCCTGAATGCGCTGCAGGAGGGAAAAAAAGGAGGCGGCATGGCCGCGGAAATCAAATCCGTCCGCCAGCTTCCGGAGTTCTTTAATCAATGCGTCTGATTCGTCATCCGGATGGGATTGAAGTTTTTCTTCCAGCAGCCGGAATGTTTCCGTCCAGTACGCGTT
>JACRDJ010000106.1 GCA_016218635.1 Candidatus Iainarchaeum sp. | reverse complement strand
AAGGATTACACGGTTACGTTTGATGAAGTTCAGGCGAAAGTATCCGGGTTTGAGCGGCTGACGCAGGCCGGAAAGGATTATGTGGTCTATCACAATAAGTTCATTGAACTCGTTAAACGCGAGGGCCTGTCTTCCCCTAAAATTGACGAAATTCCTGAACGAAGAATGTTCGTGAAAGCTTTGGCTTTTGCTGATTCTTCCACTATCCGTGCTGCATCGGATCCATTAATGTGTGGAGGTAGTCGGTCCCGTCCGCATGCCTGTCCGCCCTGGTTTAATTCCAACCGGCTTTACAGTAGCAGAACTGCGGCATCAAATTATATGCTAAGCATTGGCTTTCACAAGACTCATTGGCCGGGTTGTATTACTGGCTGCGATGATGAAGACCATTCCAAAACCGTGACTGCCTACAATTGTCCGGGCGGTCCTTTCCGGACTCAAGGCCGTACCTTTCAAACGAGCGGAAGATGGAGTTATAGAACCCAAACTCCTGAGCCTAACCCGGAAATATTAGACTATATTCTGCAGTGGCCAAGCGTTTTTTGGCCGGACTATGTTCAGTGGTGGCATAGGTCTTTCTGTAACTGAGGGCTTTTTTTAGCCCTCGCTTTTATTTTTTTAAGGTGACCTTGTGAATTCGTTTCTTTTTCCTTCCAAAAAGAAAGTGGGGCTATTTCTTTTTTTTATTGCATTCTTTTTTGTGGCTGATTCCACTACCTGGGTTTTCTGTAAGGAGTGCAGTCCGAAGCCGTTTCTTTTTGATTTCATTGAATCCACCGGGCTGGGAACAATCCTGTGGGTTACCGGAGGCCTTTTTTTTCTTCCCTGGGTTTCCGTTTCCAGGGCCGTATCCGGTTTTTTTCCTTTTGATTTTCAGGGGGCCGTTTTTTTCTTGGTCTTGGCGGTTCAATTATATGTGGTTTCCGGGTTGTCTGCCCTGTTTTTTGAGCGCTATGGATTGATTTTACCGAAGAAGTTTTGGGCCTCAATAATTGTTCTTTTCTTGTTCGGGGTCATTTTTGCCGTCCATGCAAGCGGGGTTTCCCTGTTCGATCCCCGCATCATTCCGTTTTTTGGCGTATTGCTTGTACTGATTTACTATCTTTTTCTTTCAGCCGGACTAATCCGAATGCTGTTTTTATTTTTCAAAAACAGGTTTAACCGAATGTGAGGTCATTGAATGTTTGATTTCAAAATTTTTTTCCGGCCAACCAAGCCCAAACTCCTGTTGGCTGGACTATTCATCCTGTTCTTTATTATTGATCAGGCACGTTGGACAAGACATTACTGCGAGAACTGCTTTTTTTCTTTTCTTCCTACCGAATTGGGTTTGATTCCATCCCCATTTCTATTGGTCCCTTTTATTCCCTTATTTGAACTTTTCTTCCGTCCGGCTGCAGATTCAACCCTCTCCGGCGGCCTTCAGTATCTCATTTATTTCCCGCCTCTGTATCTGCTGGCCTGCTGGAGTGTTGAATGGTTTGAGCGCTTCAAATGGATTGTTCACCCAAAATGGTGGGTTTTTCTGGGCGGGTTCTTCTTTTTGTTTTTTGTTCCGTTTATGCTTAACTGGGCTGACGGTATTTTTTCATTTCTTCAATATGTCTCCTTTGCACTGAGTGCCATCTTAACACTGTTGTTTTATCTGTATTTGTTTGCGGGAACTGTTCTGTGGGCGCGTGAGTCATTTCCGGTTAAATGAACCCTTCAAAGTTCCGTATTTTCAGTGCATAGCGGTTGAATGCATACCATATTCCGATAATGAATGCGGTCATAGCCATCCAGGAAATCACGTGCGCGGGCTCCGCGAGATTCCATTTCATTCCCGCCCACACCACGAAGGCCACCCGGAAGACATTCAAAACCAGCAGCAACACCGTTCCGATTCCGAGGGTGAGCAGTTTGAGGGGAAATGAAGGTTTTTTGAGGGAAAGCACCAAGGCCGCCAGAATGGATGCGCTCACCAGCCCCGTGCACTGCGCATTCACGGCCCAGCTGCCCGAAGAAGAAACCAACACATTCCCATCAAAAGGAAGATTCAGCCATCCTGCCACGGTCTGTGTAATAAACTTCTCCAGCGCGGAGAGGTCGGCGGCCAGAATCAGGAACTGGAAAACCGCATAGGCGGCAAAGAATTTAAGCAGAAAACGCAGGCGCGGATCCATGCTCACCACGGCACTTTTTTGAGTTTGAGGCGGAATGCAATTCCGTTGGAGAGCCGGTGAATCACCAGGGTGAAAACGGTGATGACCACGATTTCAGGAATGGAGGGCACAAAGTAGAGGCTTCCCAGCAGGATTCCTCCGGCCAAAAAATCCAGCTGATCCAAAAAAATGGCGGGAGCCCCAGGCGGAGAACCCATTCTGCGCTTAATGAACGAGCCCGCCATGTCCCCGGCAACGGCGCCTACCGAAAGCCAGAATCCGAGCCAGATATAGTGCGGTGAAACGTTCAGGGCCCACTGGGGAAACAGGTACTCCAATACCACGGCCGTCAGGGTTCCCATCGCAATGCCCAAGAACGTTCCCTTGAATGTCTTGCCAGCCCCCAGAATTTCGCGTCCATCCAGAAAACGGGCCCCCAAATCCAGGGGTGTTTTTCCGCCTAAAAGCATGGCGGACGAATTGGCCACATAGAGGGGCAGCACGAATAAAACAATCCGGATGAAGTCCACGTTGTATTTTACTGCGGGTGGGTTTAATAAGATTTCAGCCCTGCATTATGCTGGTTTTTATGCGAACACGCTGGTGGGTTTTGGGGGCCGTAGCGGGATTATTGCTCATGGCCGGACTCCTGGTTCTGGTGCTGGGTTTTTCCTCCCCTGGAAAAAGTTCCGTTATTGCCGTGCTTCCGGTTAACGGAACCCTTTCCTCTTCCATGGATTCTTTTAACCGTTTCTCCTCCCGGGAACTCGCGGAACAGCTCAAAGACCTTTCCGAAAACCCGCAGTATGCGGCCATCGTGCTGGATATTGATTCCGGCGGAGGAGAAATCGTGGCCTCCAAGGAAATCGCGTACGCCGTGCGCGAAGCCGGCAAACAAAAACCGGTGGTGGCTT
>JACRDJ010000105.1 GCA_016218635.1 Candidatus Iainarchaeum sp. | reverse complement strand
TTTGGGCTTTCTGCATCTGTTGGAAGAATTTTTTGGAACCGAATGCGTGTACGATGTTAGCGTAGGTCATGAGGTAGATGGGTTTTTTCATTTCTTTTTGGCGGAGTTTTTGAACCAATGAAAGGACGTGGGAAGGGGTGGTTTTGTTTTGGAGTGCCCGTTGGCTGGCTTCCTGGATGGTTTTTCCATCCGCGATGGGGTCGGAGAAAGGGATTCCGATTTCGATGGCGTCCGCGTAGGGCGCCAGGGTGCGGATGAGTTTTTCGCTGAATGCAAGGGTCGGGTCTCCGGCACAGATGTAGGGAATGAATTTCATTCCGAACCGCGGCGGGGGTTCCCCCCTCCCCAGTTTCAGGTTCCTCCTGACCCTCCCCCGACGCGGTTGTAGGGTCTGACGCTCCGGGGTCATTTTTTTTCCTCCTCCCTGGCGGATAGTTGGGCGACGTCTTTGTCTCCTCTTCCGGAGAGGTTCACGATGACGGTTTCGGATTTTTTGGTCTTGGGCATGAGGCGGGAGAGGTAGGCAATGGCGTGCGCGGATTCAAGTGCGGGAATGATTCCCTCGGTTTGGGCCAGCAGACGGAATCCGTTGAGTGCCTGGGTGTCGGTGACGGATTCGTAGCGGGCGCGTCCGGTTGCATGCAGGTAGGCGTGTTCGGGTCCGATGGCCGGGTAATCCAGTCCGGCGGAGACGGAGTGGGTTTTTTGAATCTGTCCGTTTTTGTCCTGGAGTACGTAGGAAAGCGATCCGTGCAGGATTCCTTTTTTTCCGGGCCCGCCAAGGCGGGCGGCGTGTTGTCCGGTTCGGATTCCTTTTCCGCCGGCTTCCACGCCGATTAACTGAACGGAAGAATGGCGGATGAAGGGCGCGAAGAGTCCGATGGCGTTGCTGCCTCCGCCCACGCAGGCCACTAGGTAATCGGGGAGTCTTCCTTCCCGTTTTTGGATTTGTTGTTTGGCTTCGGTTCCGATGATGGATTGAAAATATTTTACCATGGCGGGGTAGGGGTGGGGGCCCAGTGCGGAACCGATGACGTAATGGGTGTCATGAAAGCTGGAGGCATAGTCGCGGAATGCTTCGTTGATGGCGTCTTTGAGGGTTTGGGAGCCGGAGTCCACTTCGTGTACACGGGCGCCCAGGGTTTTCATGCGGTATACATTGAGTTGCTGCCGCTGGACGTCTTTTTTTCCCATGTACACTTCGCATTGGATTCCCAGCAGGGCCGCCGCGGTGGCGGTGGCGACGCCGTGTTGTCCGGCGCCGGTTTCGGCAATCACTCTTTTTTTCCCCATTCGTTTTGCGAGAAGGAGCTGTCCGAGGCTGTTGTTGATTTTGTGCGCGCCGGTATGGAGGAGGTCTTCGCGTTTGAGGTAAATGCGGGCTTTTTTAAAGTGCTTCGTGAGCCGTTCGGCAAAGTGAAGGGGTGTGGGCCTTCCGGCATAGTGCTCGTTGAGGTAGGCCAGCCGGTTAAGGAAACGGGAATCCTGGGTGGCTGAACTGAATTCCGTTTCCAGTTCGCGGAGCGCCGGAATCAGCAGTTCAGGCACGAATTGTCCGCCGAATTCCCCAAATCTTTTTTTATTCATTTGTTTTTCCTCCCTTGAGTTCCCGTACTTTTTTTCCGATGTCGGCCGCCTTCCAGATGGTGGTTCCGACCAGTGCGCCTTGTACTCCGCTGGCGCGGATGCGGGCCACGTCCTGGGCGGTCTGGATGCCGCTTTCGCTGATGAGGGGCCGGTCTAATTCCGGTATTTTTTCCAGAATGCAGGTGGTGTGCGAGAGGTCCACCTGAAGCGTCTGCAGGTTCCGGTTGTTGATTCCAAGGATGTCGGTGTCCGTTTTCAGTGCGTGACGGATTTCATCTTCAGCATAGCATTCCAGGAGCACTTCGAGTCCGGCCTGGTGTGCGGAATCAATCAGGGGCTGGATTTTTTTCCCGGTCCGGGTGAGTACCTGGGCAATCAGCAGGATGCAGTCGGCTCCGCAGATGCGGGCAGCCCCTATCTGGCGCTCATCCAGCACGAAGTCCTTGAAGAGGACGGGCAGGCCGGCTTTTTTGGCGAGCGGAATGTGGTGAAGGTTTCCTTTGAATATCCGGGGTTCGGTTACGACGGAGATGGCGTCGGCTCCGGCCTTCCGGAACACACGGGCGGTCTTTTCCACGTCAATGGAATCGAATGCATATTCGCCGGCCGGGGAGGCGTGTTTGATTTCGGCAATCAGGCTGAATGCGTTTTTCTGCAGGACTGCCTGCAGCGATTTTTTGTTTTCTTTGCCGGGAGCGGGCAGGTTTTCGTAGTATCCGTCCCTTAGGTTTTGTTTGGCCTGGGCAATGAAGCGGTCAAGGATGTCCATGGAGTTCCCTCAGTGATTGCAGTTTCTGTATGGCTTTTTCGGAGTCAATGGACTGAACGGCCAGGGTCATTCCCTGTCGGATGGATGCTGCCTGTCCGTTCGCATAAATGGCGGCCCCTGCATTGAGGAGCACGGTGTCGCGGGCGGGGCCGGGGTTCCCTTCCAGTATCTTAAGGATGATTTTTGCGCTTTCGTCGGCATCTTTGGCCATAACCGGTTTTTGTCGTTTGAATCCGAACTCTTCGGGAGTAATGGAGTAAACTGTGATGTGTTGGCCCCTGATCTCGCAGACGGAAGTGGGTGCGCTCAGGCTGATTTCATCCGTGTCGCTGCTCACAAGCACGGTTTTTTCGGTTCCCAGGTTTTGGATGGCGAGCGCCATTTTTTCAAGGATCTGGGGTGAGTAAATACCGATAAGCTGCCGCTGGGGACTAAATGGATTGATGAGGGGTCCGAGGAGATTGAATACGGTTTTGAATCCGAGTTCTTTGCGGACTTTGTGCACATGGCGGAGTCCGGGATGGAATGCGGGGGCGGACAGGAACGTGATTTGGGCCGTTTTGAGTTGTTCGAGGGCTTCTGTGGGCGTGGTGGCGGGGCGGATGCCCAGTTTTTCGAGTACGTCCGTACTTCCGGTTTTTCCGGATGCCGCCCGGTTTCCGTGCTTGGCTATCCGGGCTCCGGCTCCGGCGGCTACGAATGCAGCTGCGGTGGAGATATTGAATGTGCCCGTTTGGTCTCCGCCGGTTCCGCAGGTGTCGAGCAGGGACTGCGTTCCGGCATGAACGGGGACCGCATTTTTTCGGAGCGTGCGGGCGAATGCACTCAGTTCTTCCGCGTTAACTCCCTTAATCTGAAGGGCCGTAAGCAGCGCGGCGGTCGTGGCAGGGGTGAGTTTTCCGTCCACGATTTCCTGCATCACTTCCATGGCCTCATTTGATTCGAGGTCTTTTCCGTTCATGAGGCACTCCAGCACGGATGAATCACTATTCATCGGATTCCTCCCGGAAGTTCATGAAGTTTTCCAGTATTTTTCTTCCTTCCTGGGTGAGAATGGATTCGGGATGGAATTGTACGCCGAACAGGGGGAGTTCCTTGTGCCGGATGCCCATGATGGCGTGGTCATCCTGGCTTTTTGCGGTGATTTCAAGGCATTCGGGCAGGGAATCCTTTTCTCCAATCAGGGAATGATATCGCATGACCCTTAAGGGGCTGGTTATTCCCCGGAATATTCCTTTCCCGTTGTGCGTGATGAGGCTGGTTTTTCCGTGCATGGGTTGGGGGGCCCGGATGATGGGGCCGCCGAATGCGTGGATGATGCCCTGGTGTCCGAGGCAGATGCCGAGTATGGGCGTCGTTTTTCCGAGTTCGCGGATGACGCGGGTGCAGATGCCGAAGTCTTTTTCGGACTCCGGGCTTCCAGGGCCTGGGGAGATAATGATGCGTTCGAATCATTTCCGGCGGATTTCTTCGGGAGTGGTTTCATTGTTTCGGATCACGGTGGTGTCGTGTCCGAGCGCGCTGATTTCCTGGTAGAGATTATAGGTGAAGGAGTCAAAATTATCGATTAAAAGCGTTTTCATATTTTTCATCTCCGATGGCGTTAAGGAGCGCACGGGCCTTGGCTTCCGTTTCCGCAAATTCTTTTTCGGGTACGCTGTCGGCTACGATGCCGGCCCCGGTCTGAATGAATGCCTTGTTTTTGTGGGCAAACAGGGAGCGGATGCAGATGGCGAAATCCATGTTCCCGTTGGCTGAAAAGTATCCTACGGCGCCGCCATAGGGTCCCCGGCGGATTTTTTCGGTTTCTCCGATGATTTCAATCGCGCGGATTTTGGGGGCGCCGGAAACGGTTCCGGCCGGAAAGATTGCGGTGAATGCATTTTCGGTGTTTTGGCCGGCCCGCAGTTTTCCGCTGACCACTGAGGAGATGTGCTGAACGTTGGCGTATTTGCGTACGGTCATGAGTTCGCTGACCTGCACGCTTCCGGGAACGGCCACTTTTCCGACATCATTGCGGGTGAGGTCCACGAGCATGATGTGCTCGGCCCGTTCTTTTTCGTCCGAAAGAAGTTCTTCTTCGAGCATTTGGTCCTGCGCGGGCGTTTTTCCCCGTGGCCGGGTTCCGGCCAGGGTGGCATAACTGGTGATTTCGTTTCCTTCGACGCGGATGAGGTTTTCGGGGCTGGATCCGATGACCTGGCGTTCCCCGAACTGGAGGCAGTACATGTACGGGGAAGGGCTGATGGCCTTGAGTTTGCGATAGAACGGCAGCAGGCTTCCGGAAAACCTGATTTCATACCGCTTGGAAAGGACGGTCTGGAAAATGTCTCCGGCCCGAATGTGTTCCTGGGCTTTTTCGACGTCTGCATGGAATGCTTCCGGGGTCCGGCTGCATTTTTTGTTGTACATTTCAAATGGTTTGCTTTCAAAGCTGGCGTCTTGGATAAATCCGTTGAGTTCCTCAAGCCGGTTTTCTCCGCGGTGAATGTAGTGAATGCTGTTTTCGGAATGATTGAATACCACGGCATCATTGAATACGCCGAACTCGAAGTCCGGAAAATCGGTGTCATCCGCAAGTGTGCCGGTTATTTTTTCCTGCTGGCGGATGAATTCGAATGAAACGTATCCGACGGCTCCGCCCACAAACCCGGCTCCGGGCGTGGCTGAAGGGGTTATTTCCGCGCGCAGGTCTGAAAGCGGGTTTTCGGTTTCATGCAGGCTGTTGTTTACGGAAATGGTTTGCTTTCGGAGCAGGATGTGTTTTTCGGGCGCGAATCCGACGAAAGAGAACCGGGCCAGGTTCTGGGGGCCTTCCCCGCTTTCTAAAAGAAATGCGGTTTTGTTCTGCTCGGCCAGGGCCGCATAGAGATCAATGGGGGAAATAGGGGTATTCAGTTCAATGGCATGGAATCCAAAGTGGATCCCTTCTGGTTGTTTTCATGCGGACTTACCTATTTCTTTCATGTACCTATTTAAGCATTTATGAACAAAAATGGTCATATGTTGAATGTTTTGGAGGCGTTTTTTTCCCGGGCTTTGGCCCGCCGGCAGGTGGCCACTGAGTTTTTGCGCTTGGGGCTGAAAGTGAATGCCCGGGGAAAGATTTTGGTGGGTGCCATTGAGGTTTCTCCGGTGAAGATTGCGCGGGCGCTGAACGTGGATCGCCGGGTGGTCATCGATACGGCTAAAGCGATTGCACGGGATGCGCATCTGTTGCAGGTTTTTCATCGCTTGGAGTCCCGTGCGTTTTTGGGTAAGGCGGCCAAAGACCTTGGTTTTAGTGCCATTGAATTGCGGGCGAATCCGAATGAGAAAGGGATTGTGGCGGCCGTGAGCCGGGTGCTGGCCGAGGAAGGCATCGTCATCCGGCAGATTATTTCCGATGACCCGGACCTCTTTCCCGATCCGGTGCTGACCATCATTGTGGGAAAAAAGCTTCCGGCAGCCGTCATGGAAAAACTGCGTGGATTGGAGTTTGCGGAAAGCATTTCGTTTGCCTAGCGCTTTGGCTGGATTGTTCTTTAGGCGGGGAAGTGCTCCCCTGGAGGTTCCTGCGAAAACTATTAATAGTTCGGAATCAAACTGATATTATGCCTGAAAAACCCAGGACTGTTTCATTGAAGCGTTCCGGGAAAAAGTTTCTTGGCCGCAAACAGCCTCTGTTTATCGAAGGAGAGCATGCAATAACTTTCGATATTCCGTCCTCTGAAAAAGACCGTTTTGGCTATCCGCTGAGGAAAAAACTTGTTGGTCGCACGGTCCCTCGTCAACTGTTCCCGGGAACACTCAGGCTTCCGGCTTACAGTGTGGGTCAATGCATTGCCCAGCTTCTTTATCCGTTTCATTTTCCCAAACTTGTGGCCAGTGTAAACCCTCATCATGTGCGTCCTGAACCGCGGAAGCTCGCGCCGCCCGGCCCGCAAAAAGAGTGGTGGAATCAGGGGTTTACAACCCATAGCAAAAAGATTTTGCTGACGGATGGAAGTTATGCTGGCATAAACGGGTATTATTCTTTTGATGATCGTTTATATTATCCTTCTTATCCTGCTCATGAATTGGATGTGCATGCGGAAGCAACCGCGCTAGCTAAAAAGTTCATGCAGGAAAGCGGTATTCAGGTGAATACTTCTGCCATGAATGTTGGCCGAAAGCCGAACGGAAAACTGGTATTTTTTGAAGTTTTAAGCATTCACTTGCCGACTCTTGAAAAGCGGGTTTCACGCATGCGACCTGGTCTTAAAAAGAAACAGTTGCTGGCGCTCGTGGAACACCTTAAACCGTTTGAGTCAAAGTATCCGCCCAATACTGTTCCAATTCACCAGTAGTGCTGGGATGCCGGGCCCATGGACGTAAAGCTGGGTTTCATGAATTTTCCAGGCGACAGAACATCATTTCATTCCGAACCGCGGTGCTCGGAAAACCCTGTTTTCCGGACATCCCCAGTTTGAGGTTGCGTGTAAAACTTGTTTACCGCACCTACGAATCCGATTGGATTCGTCCGGTCCTCCTGACCCTCCCCCGACGCGGTTGAGGGTCTGATACCTCGGCCTTCAGGCCGACACATTATTTTTGTAGAGGGATACCGCCACCTTTAGGTGGCGGAGGACGTCATTTCTTCCACGGTTTCCGTTATTTTTTCAAGCGCCGGCCGGAGTACTTTGTTTTCCCGGCACAGCGAGATGCGGATGTGGTGGGGATTGTTTCCGAATGCGGGTCCCGGGGCCACTCCGATTCCTTTTTCAAGCAAGGCATCCAGGAATGCGGGCAGGGGAATGGAGGCCGGGATTTTGGGGAATGCATAGAATCCGGCGTTGGGAACAACCATTTCGGTTTTTGTCCCCAGCATTCGGGCGGCCAGTCCGGCGCGGGCTTGGCAGTTTTTGCGGGCTTTGGCCGCCAGTTTCTTTTTTTGAATCAGGAGGCGGTTTCCGGCTTCCTGGATGAAGACCGGCACGTTTGAGATGCTGCGCTGGTTGAATGCAATGGACTGGCGGGCCAGCAGTTCGGGTACGATAATGTATCCCAGCCGCCATCCGGTCATTCCGAATGTCTTGGAGAATGTGTGGGCAATCCGGATTTCTTCCGTGAACGGCCGGTCGGGCCGTCCATCAAAGCAGAGGTCCCGGTAGGCATCATCTGCAAGGACCGGTATTCTTTTTTCGGATGCAATCGAAATGAGTTCTTTTTCTTCCCGTTCGCTCCAGGCGTGGCTGGTGGGGTTGGCGGGGCTGTTGAGCACAATCATGCGGGTGCCGGCGTCAATGGCACTGGTTAATTCCTCAAAATCCGGCTTCCAGTTGTTTTCTTCTTTGAGCCGGATGAATTGCAGTCTGATTCCAATCCCCCGGCACATGGATTCATAGCCGGTCCAGTGCGGGGAGAATGCAATGACGTTTTCGCCCGGCTTTGCCTGTTGGGCCAGGAGCATGAAAATGCCCCATTTGGAGCCGGGGGTAATCACCACGTTTTCGGACCGGCATTGATGGATTTGGGCGATTCTTTCCCGGAGTTCTTTTTCTCCGGCCGCACTGGCGTATTTGTCGTGTCCCTTGCGGAGGGCCGTGCTGACCTGATTGATCGCGGAAGCGGGCGGCCGCCAGTCGGGTTCGCCGATGTTGAGGCGCAGGATTTTTTTCCCCTGTTTTTCAAGCGCGTAGATTTTTTCCGCGGTTTCGTAGAGTATCTGCTCACCCGGCGTAATGTTTTCCGATGTGGATAAATGGGTATGGGTTCATCGTCCCGCGGGTGTGCTGAGGGTGGAGAGGTTTTTTTGCGCGAACCGGTAGAAGAGCATGGGCGGGAAGACGGCGCTGATGAATGCAATGATGACGATGATGGAGAAGAGTTCGGTTGAAATGATTCCCAATGAGAGTGCAATGGCGCCAACAGCCAGTTCCGTGTCTCCTTTGGCGGACATTCCGAGTGCCGTGAAGGTCGCTTCCGTGGGATTTCCGTGGCTGAAGCGAACCCCCAGCCAGGTTCCAATGAACCCCAGTATGGTGCTGGTGAAAAAGAGCACTAAAAGCAGGAATGGATTGGTGGCAATGGATTGGAGGTTGGTTTGAAGCCCAACCCATACAAAGAAGACGGGAATAAAAAATCCGAATCCGATGAGGTGAATCTGGTGGGCAATGAGGTTTTGTTCCCAGGGTTTTCGTTCTTCGAGGTTAAAAAACTGGCGGACTAGCATGCCGGCCACCATGGCTCCGATGATGGCGCCTAGTCCGAGGAAGTTGGAGAGCACGGCCATGAATAATGCAGTGGCCAGTGCGCCGCCGAAAAGGGATTCTTTCGAGCTTTTTTCCGTGAAAATGCGGAATATGGGGGATAAGAGGAATATTTTGGTGAGCAGAATGATGACCGCAAAGAGGGCGAGGTTGCCTACGAGCTGGAATGGATTCTGGCTGGCCAGGTTTCCCATGAAAAAGAATCCGCTGGTGAGCAGCAGGAGTTCGACCACATCGTCCACGGAGCCGGCATTGAGCAGGAGGTTGCCGGCTTTTGTTTTCAGCAGGTTGAGTTCGTCCATGATTTCCACCACAATGGCCTGTCCGGAGACGGCCAGTGTGATTCCCATGATGATGGCGGCCGGAAGCGCATAGCCGCTCCAGAGCATGAATGCACCCACTGCCAGAAACGGAAGGAATGTATTGAGCCCTGAAATCAGGATGGATTCGTTCAGGTTTCGCCTGAATGACGGAATGCTGATTTTGAGTCCGGCAAAAAAGAACATGAGCACGATTCCGATGTTGGCAATGGGTTCGAGGATGGTTCCGTAGGCTGAAACCGGCAGCAGGGATGAAACCGGCGGAAGGGTGAGCAGAATTCCGGCCAAAAGATAACCGGCCACCCGCGGCAGGCTCAGACGGTTGGCGATTTTTCCCAGCAAAAGCGCCAGAGAAAAAACCAGGAGCAGGACGGAAAGAAACTCCATGCACGATAAACGGCAACGGAGTATTTAAAGATTCGGCGGGACGGTTTAAGGAAGTCCTTACTGAAGGGGGCGTTTGGAATTGTTTTGAAGCCCATTTAAACCTATTGCTGATTACTCTTTGAAATGTATGTTTTGGTGTTTGATGAAGTTATTTTGAAGCAGTTAAAAAAACTGGCGCGGGATTATTCGACCAAGCGCATTTTGTCCCATGTTTTTAACCGGATTGAGGAACGTGGGCCATTGGCTGGAAAGCTTTTGGACCCCCAGTTAAGCCTGTATGAAGTTAAAATTATGCGGCCACCTCTGCGGATTTACTATAAAATTGTCGAGGCCGTCCAGGAAGCCCATGTTTTTGAATATGAAGTAAAAACCAGTCAGGAAAAACAGGACCGAACGATCACCCGGCTGCGTGGAAGACTAAAACCCTAAGTCCTTGCGATAGAATTTTTTTCCGGCGGAAATGCTTTTTTCAAACTCCAGCAATCGTTTGTAGACGGTGTTTTTTCTGAGCAATTGAGAGTCCCTTTTGAGTCCGGTATATTCACTTTTCAGAATCGTGACTGTTTCCATAACTAATTGTTCATCAGACTATTATTTTAAGGTTTTGGTGGGGTTTCCTTGGGTTGTCTTCTTCAAAGGCATTTTTCGAAAAACAGGTTCTGAAAACACTGTTTTTTGAAGTTTAATCAATGAATTTATTTTTTCAAGTATCCCCTTCGGGTAAAAGCGAATCTCAATTATCCCGCTTTGTTCAACATTAATCCAGTTTGTCTGGTCAAAAATTTTGTTTGTCTTCAAAGAAATCTTGTATTTGCCCTTATGCAAATTGAGGCTACTTTCCCCCTTAACATTTGTTTCCAGTTCTTTTTGTAACACTGTTATTCTGCCGTCCTCACTCACTTTTTCAACTATACTCATCTGTTCTTTGCTTTCTTGATTATTCACAAAAACTCTTAATGTAACTTTTAGTGGCGGATAGTTTTTTGACGTCCATTTATTTCCACAAACTGCACACAAGAATTCAGTATCTTTTGATTTTATATTAATTTTATCCCACTGCGTATTGTTGCATAGCGGGCAGGTACCAATCCCGACTTTTGTATCAACTTTTTTTTCTTCATTATTCAACTGTGCAGAAAACCGGTTTGTCTTGAGTCTATAATCTAAGCTCTTGAAAAAATCTTTAAATCGGTTTACTAGTGTGACGTTTCCCTCTTTTAAGCTTCTGAAATATTGTTTCGAATAAAAAGGATAAAGCTCAATAAGAAGCTCATTTAGATTCTCATTTGTTAACTTTTTATCTCTAATTTGTGGAAATGTTCTTTCTCTAAATTCCAATAGCCAGCATGCCTCGGGAGTAAATGGGGTACTAACATACTTTGCATTTACTCTGTGTTCGATATAATACCAGTCTGTTTTACGTTCCTGCTCTTTAATTTTCTCAATTATTCGGTGGTCTATGTTATCTACAATGAAACTGTTAAAATTCACGTTAAAATTGCACTGAAAAACATCTTCGACACTAGCGGTTGGCTCATCAGGCATTATTAACACTGCCTGTTGTTTTGTATTTAAAACCTATTGCTGGAATATTTTTTTCATGAAA
>JACRDJ010000104.1 GCA_016218635.1 Candidatus Iainarchaeum sp. | reverse complement strand
GGGTCTTTTTTTTCTCCATGAGTTCGCGGACTTCATCCGGAGTCTTTTGGGCCTTGTGAGAAATCTGTTCCACCAATGTCTGGGCCTGCGGGTCTTCCATGAATACCGGAGAAAGAGAATTATCGAAACAAATTAAAACCAGCGCACGCCGTTTTCGTCCGGCATCGGTTGCGTCCGATGGTACCGCGGTTACCTCCGGCAAGCCATCCTAAATGGTGCCGAGGGCCCCTGCTTCGCAGGGACCATTCACAACTTCTTATTTTACAATCAGGGTTCCGGTCATGCGGGGGTGAATGGAGCAGACAAACGAGTATTCTCCCGGAATGGTCAGGACGGTGCTCCAGCGCCCGCCGGGGGCAACTGTTCCCGAATCCACGGGCTCCGGTCCGGTGAGGGTCAGAGTATGGGGTGCGGAATCCTGGTTTTCAAAAACAAGGGTGTCACCGGCATTCATTTCAATGGCGGAAGGACTGAATTCAAAATTCCGGGCCACCATGGAAACGGTGGAATCGGCTGGCGGGGTTTCCGGTGCGGGTGATTGAGGTTCACTTGAGCCGGTGCAGCCGGACAATAGTACACTCACCAGCAGCAATCCAACCAGGAGTTTTTTCGCATTCACGCCGGATTAAAGTCCATCCCGGTTAATAATGATTTCTTTGAGGTATCTTTTTGGAAAATATGGTTTCTGAAATTTTTCCCGGCGTTTTCCGGTTCGTGCACCCGCCTTCCGCTAACGTGTATTTGCTGAAAGGAACTTCCCGCAATGTCCTCATTGACTGCGGGCTTCAAAAACATGCCCCGCTTCTTTCGCAGGAACTGGTTTCCCGGAGGATTTTTCCTACTGACGTTTCTGAAATCTGGTTCACGCACGCTCACGCGGACCACATTGGCGGAGCGGTTCTTTTTCCGAAATCCAGAAAACGCATGCATGCCTTGGATGGTGGAATGGTGAATGAAAAACGGGGCGATTTCACGTACAGTCCGGCCTTTCGGGAGGAGTTTTTTCTGTTCATTGATTCCTTTTTTGAGGAAGGACAAATTCTTTCCTGCCCGCCTTTTTCGCTGAAAGTGATTTTTTCCCCCGGGCACACGGCAGGCAGTGTGTGCTTTTGGGATGAACAAAACGGGCTCCTGTTTTCCGGGGATACACTTTTCAAAGGAACCGTGGGCAGATGGGATTTATTGAGCGGGAACAAATCCGCGCTCCGCGAATCGGTTGAGAAACTCTCGAAACTGAAATTCAGCCTGCTCCTGCCCGGGCACGGGGAAGTTTTGAAAGGAAAACAGGAAGGGAATTTCGGGAAAGCGTTCCTTGTTTTGGAGGATTAAATCCTATTTTTGGGAGGGGCGGTCGGGTTTATTAAACGTTTTTGGGTTCAGTGAGTAAGAGAAATTATGTCCGGGAATGTTTACGAACAGGCGGTTCTTTCCTGTGTAAAAGAGGGTGGCGGCGTTTTTTTGGTCATTGATCCCCCCAATCAGCCCCCTTCCGTGGCCGGCGAAATGGCCAAAGCCGCCAAGGAAGCGGGCGTGAAAGCGATTGCAGTGGGCGGAAGCGTGGGAGCCCAGGGAGAATTGCTGGATCAGACCATTCTGGCTATCAAAAAGAACGCCTCCCTGCCTGTGATTCTGTTTCCGGGTAATGTAGCTTCGCTTTCCAAGCATGCGGATGCCATTTATTTCATGAGCCTGCTTAACTCCAATGATCCTTACTACATTTCAGGCGCTCAGATTGCTTCCGCCATGCCCGTAAAAAAAATGGGCCTGGAAGTGATTCCAACCTCCTATGTATTGGTGGAGCCTGGGAGGGCCGTGGGATGGGTTGGGCGAGCCCAGTTGATTCCGCGTAATCTGGCTTATTTGGCGGCCGCCACCGTGCTGGCCGGAGAATTCATGGGATCCAAACTGGCCATCCTGGAATCCGGCGGTGGCGCCCCAGAACCGGTTCCGGCGGAAATGATTGCGTATACGAAAAAAATTTCTTCCCTGCCCCTGGTGGTGGCCGGCGGAGTCCGAACACCCCAGGGTGCATTCAACTGCATTGCGGCCGGAGCCGACATCGTGCACGTGGGCACCGCGGTGGAAGAATCCCATGGGAATGTTCAAAAGGCGCTTAAGTCACTCAAAGAACTGGTGGCGGCGGTCAGGAAAGCGGCGATGGCCAAACGGAAGAACTAAACAATATTTCTTCTTATTTTTTCGCGAAATGCCGGTGATTCTTTTTTGCGGGGGGTTCGTCCAGCCATTCGGATATGAACCTGGGCATGATCGGCTTCCTGCTCTTCTTGGCTTCGGTGCCGATAAGGGGGGCTTTGAGCAACCGTCACGGTTCCCTGATGCATCTCCTCCATTTTATTTTCTCCTATAGTGAAGGACAAAAAGAATTAGACAGGCATTTCCTGAAT
>JACRDJ010000103.1 GCA_016218635.1 Candidatus Iainarchaeum sp. | reverse complement strand
GGAGCCAACCTGAATGCCATTGTAGGAGTATCCCGCCCCGGCGACGCCGGCTTTGACGTCATGCACCTGAATTTGCATAAAACTTTTTCCACCCCGCATGGAGGCGGAGGCCCCGGCAGCGGACCCGTCGGCGTCAAATCCCACCTGGTTCCCTTCCTGCCCACCCCCATGATCGAAAAAGACGGCGAACGCTATTACCTGAATTACAATCTCCCCGACTCCATCGGAAAAGTGAAGGGATTCTATGGAAACTTCGGCGTGCTCGTGCGCGCTTATGCCTATATTTTCGGACTCGGCGCCAGCGGGTTACGCAAAGTCGGCCAAATCGCAGTCCTAAACGCCAACTACATG
This sequence comes from Candidatus Iainarchaeum sp., assembly GCA_016218635.1. Taxonomy (GTDB): domain Archaea; phylum Iainarchaeota; class Iainarchaeia; order Iainarchaeales; family JAFGBZ01; genus JACRDJ01. The sequence goes on along the minus strand of JACRDJ010000103.1, from coordinate 1,746 downwards.
AAAGCCAAACTCTCCCAAACCTATCACCTTCCATTCAAACGCATCTGCCAGCACGAATTCGTATTAAACGACGAAAAACTCCCTAACGGGGTCACCACCATGGACGTGGCCAAACGCCTGCTGGATTACGGCATCCATTCTCCCACCATCTATTTTCCCATGATCGTGCACGGCGCCATCATGATTGAACCCACTGAAACCGAACCCAAGGAAACCCTCGACCACTTCATTTCCATTATGGAAAAAATCGCGCAGGAAGCCCATGACGACCCCGAAAAAGTCAAAGGCGCTCCCTGGAACACGCCGGTACGCCGACTGGACGCCGTCAAAGCAGCCCGCGAACCCAACTTACGGTGGACTTGCCCATGAACGGCTCATCCATCTACAAAATTCCCGACGGCAAACTCATCAAAATTTCGCTCGAACACGATTCCGGAAAAATCCAGTCCATCCGCATCACCGGCGACTTCTTTCTCTACCCCGAAAACGGAATTGAACTCATCGAAAAAGCCCTCACCCACGTGCCCTTAACCGAACCCGCCATCATTTCCGCCGTCAACCAAACCGTTTCCGCCAACAGCCTCCAGCCATTCGGCATTCACGCGCACGGAATCGCGACCGGAATACTCAAAGCGGCCGGAAGTCCGTAGTTAAGTCAACGGTCATTCATCTCCACTGCTCCCGACTAAATGTTTTTATACGTTTGGGTTGAATTCTATAATTATGCGTAAAGAATTGTCCCCCAAACAACGTGAAGAACTGCTTACGGTATTGAAATCCCGTTTTGAGAAAAACATGAACCGCCATAAGGGCCTTGAATGGACTAAAATACGAGCCAAGCTCGAAGCCCATCCTGAAAAACTCTGGTCCCTGAACGAAATGGAGCGAACCGGCGGAGAACCGGACGCCGTTGGTCAGGATAAAAAAACGGGCGAATACGTTTTCTATGATTGTTCACCGGAAAGCCCTAACGGCCGCCGAAGCATTTGCTACGACCGCGAAGCACTGGAAGCCCGAAAAGAACACCCACCCAAGGACAGCGCCATGAACATGGCCACCGCCATGGGAATCCAGCTTTTAACCGAAGAACAATACCGCGAATTACAGAAACTCGGAAAATTCGATTCAAAGACCTCCAGCTGGGTGAAAACCCCCGCCGGCATCCGAAAACTCGGCGGCGCCTTCTACTGCGACCGCCGCTACGACACCGTCTTCCTCTACCACAACGGTGCAGACTCCTATTATGCCGTCAGGGGATTTCGCGGCGAACTAAGAGTCTGAATCCGGATTAAGGTAACCGTATGCTGAAAGCAACCAAGACCGTGGACGCCTATATTAAGCAAGCGCCCAAAGAACTGCAACCCAAACTCAAGGAACTCCGCGCCGTCATCCGCAAAACCGCCCCAAAAGCCGAAGAAAAAATCAGTTACGGAATGCCTTATTATAGTTACAAAGGCCGTCTGGTTTACTTTGCCCTCGCCAAAACCCACATCGGGCTCTACATTCCCCCACCCATTGTATCCGAACACGCCAAAGAACTCACCGGCTATGAAGCCTTCAATGCCACCATCCGTTTTCCATTGGACAAAAAGCTTCCCATGGCACTCATCCAGAAGCTCGTTAAAGCCCGGATGAAGAAAAACGAAGCCAAAAACAGGGTTGGCTGAGTTTTGGAAAGGTTTAAAAGCCATTATATCCATAATTATGGATATATCCATTTGAGTGGATATGTTGGGATTGATATGG
>JACRDJ010000102.1 GCA_016218635.1 Candidatus Iainarchaeum sp. | reverse complement strand
GGATGGATCGGAATTCGTCGAGTTTCCGTCCGTCCGGGCGTTTGCCTTGGCGGAGGTCGGCCGCCACCTTGTCGGTTAAAAGACCCCATAATGCGCTGTTCATTCAAATCCTTCTCCTTGTTCGGGCAGATTCATGCTTTCTTCGGCAGGAATCCTGTATTTCTGTTTGAGGGCTTCCTTTTGTTTTTCGTACACCATTTTGCAGGCCTTGATTCCTTCCGAAATCATGGACTGGAATTCCTCGCGGGTTGCCAGGCCATCGAGCTGCAGGAGCACGATTTCGTCCGTGGAAGGCAGGATGGCCATGGGAACGTCCACGGCGTCCGGGGCATCTTCCTCGAATTTGTTGAGGTCCACCATCACGTGACCGCCGGCTTTTCCGACCCCGCAGCCTACAATGATGTCTTTCATGGGAATTCCGGCGTCGGCCATGGCCACGGAAGCGGCCGTGAGGGCTGCCACGCGGGTTCCGGCATTGGAATCCAGAATCTCCACTTCCACTTCAATCTGGGTTCCCGGAAAGCGTTCCAGGAAAACCACTTTTTCGAATGCTTCCCCGGAAACCTTGCTGATTTCAACTTCCCGGCGTCCGGGCTGGGGTCTCTTGCGGTCCGGCACACTAAACGAGGCCATGCGGTAATTGTAGCGGATAATGGCCTTGGTGGGATCCGACATGTGCTTGGGAATGCATTCATTCGGGCCATAAACGGCGGCAAACACCTTGTTTTGCCCCCATTCGAGGTAACAGGAACCGTCCGCTTCCGGAATTACGCCCACTTCGATTTTAATGGGGCGGACTTCGTTGAGTACACGGCCGTCCGTGCGTTTTCCGTGCTTGTCCACATATGCTGTTTTTTCATCCATTTTTTTCACCTTAATTGTTTTTCTTGGCCAAACCCAGGAAAGCCGTCATCCGGTCGGTCAAGTTATCCAGATGGGCTTCGGACTCGATTTTTTCCAGGGATCTGCGAAGTAAATCCAGGTTTCCGCCCTTGGCCCACACGCGGCCGTTGCGTCCCACCAGAATGGAGGCGCCGGTGCCTTCGCGGAGCACGTTGAGCATGGAACCGTCCCGGCCGATTACGCGGGGAATGCGGACCGGGGAAACCGTGAACAGTTCTCCGCCCGCAAACACCCGGGGGCCGCTGACCTTGATTTCCATGTTTTCCTGCACGTCGTCCACGCGGGCCGAAATGACGGACTTGGGTTTAAGTATTTCGCGGATGTCTTTTTTGGAAATAAAGGAAGGATAGACCGCGTTCACGTCCACATGGTAACCGGAATAATTTTCGGATTCCACGATTCCGATGATGGTGTCTCCCACCAGGGGAATGTACTTTCCTTCCAGGGGAACCACGGAGGCCACGTTGGATTCCTCATTATAGAGGCCCACGCAGTCCGAGCAGATTTTTCCTTCCCTTAAATACACGTGCGAGCCGAGCCGTTTGCGTTCTTCGCTAACCTGCTCGCCCGGAATTACAATTCGTTTGGACATAGTCTTATCCCGTTCCTTTGGTTTTGTTTTCCACGATCCGCGTTTCCACGGAACCGTGGGTGAGATGATTCAAATCATTAAGCAAATTGGACTGCAGTCCGCCGGGAACCTCAAACAATACGACCACGCTGCCGTCATTCTGCCATTCCTCTTTCACAATGTCATAGCGGCGGATGATGGGCTGGGCTATTCCCGAGAATTCCGCGGGAATGCGGGCTGCAATCTGCAGTTTTTCAAATGAAAGGGGAATCAGTTAGCGGATTTCTTTCACGACCAGGTCCACCTGTTCCTTGAACGGCCGGGCCAAATCCACGTGAACCTTGGCTTCCTGCATGGCGGTTTCAATGCGCTGGGGCGGGTGGGGGGAATTCGTCTGGGGGTTGATGGCATTGCGGGAAATGAAGTGAACCACTTCCTGGCGGCGTTTTTCCACCATTTCCTTGCGCTGAACGGCCGTGAGCTGAACTTCGCCGTCCTGAATAATCCGGCGGGCAATCACGTTAATGTCGGTGGAATGAAATGCCTTGCGCAGGGATTCATCGGGCTTGGCTTCCCCTTTCTTGGCATCCTTAAAGACCAGGTCCTGG
>JACRDJ010000101.1 GCA_016218635.1 Candidatus Iainarchaeum sp. | reverse complement strand
ATCACCTCCGGCCAGACCCACTCCCAGGTCACCAACCTCAAAACCGTGCTCGGCATCATCAAATCCAAGGCCCGCGAAATGGACATGGTGCCCATTGAAGACGTCGTCGAAGAATCCAAAACCCAAGGGTTGGAATCCGAAAAAGTCCGCGAAATCCTTGGTAAACTCGAAAAAGCCGGAGACGTCTACAAACCCCGCCACGGATTCGTCAAACCCACGCAGAAATAAACCGGGGAACAATAAATGCCGTCCACGCATGCAGAACGCACCGGCGAAAAACCGGCCTTAAGCCCCCTGGAAACAGAACTCAAAAAACGGCTCGAACTTCCCCCCGAAAAACTCACCCTGGAATACATGCAGGCCATGGGCGTCAAACTCAGAACCCCGCAGGAACGAATGGAAATGGAAAAAAACATCCGGAAAGCCGAATTCCCCGTCCTTTTACTGGGAGACAACGAAGAGCCCGGAAAGCCCGGTTCATTCCTGCAAGGGCTGCAAACCGAAGTAGCATTGGAATACGGTTTCCGGTGTGCCCTGGGCTCCAATATTCATTTACTCCAAAAAGGAAAATTCGAAGGGGAAATTGAACAGGAAATGCTGGATAACCCCGAGTTTCCAAAACTGATTATTCTGGTCAGTGGAAAAGGATTCGGGACACTCCGCGAAGCCAGCCACATCCGCCTAACCCCCAACACTGACCGGACCCTCTTCTTTTTTGACCACCATGGCGATTATGACGGACTGATATTGCTGGCTTCCGACAAAAAGTTTCCCGTTGAGTTCAAATACCCCATTCCATATACGGGCGAAAAAGAACTGCGCGCCAAAATACTATTCGGCATCCTTCACTGTTTTTACCGTTATTACCGGTTTAAACGGCCAGGAAACGGGTCGGGCGAAAACATAAAGAACCACTAGCCCCCTATAGAAGTAATGGATGAAAAAGAAATGATTATGAAAAACGACGATGGCTCAGGGATGATGGAAATCTTTATGGACGCCGAACACCGCCTCATACTCTACTACCTGGCCAATAAGAACCCGCGCATCGACGAACAGACACTCGAAAAAGAAACCCGGCTGTCTGCGGACCGAATCAGACAGATACTCAACAAACTCGGCTCCGAAAAACTGGTCATATTTGAACCCGGCCACGGGTATACCCTGACCGAAAAAGGGTTAATCAGCTTATACAACTTCCATCAGACCGCCCATAAAGCCAGTTAAAATAACCACCCGACAATCCAATAAAGGTGAAACCATGATTGCCCAAAACCTCAAACAAGTCAGTGCCCGCATGCATACGGCCGCCATCAAATCCGGCCGCAACCCCGAATCCGTTCAACTCCTTCCCATTACCAAGGAACGTGCCCTGCACGAAATCAAGGAACTCGTCAGCCTCGGATTCCACACATTCGGAGAAAGCAAAATCCAGGAACTCGAACGAAAAGTCCCCCTCCTTTCCCACCTCAAATGGCACTTCGTGGGCCACCTGCAGACCAACAAAGCCAAGCACGCCGTCAGCCTATGCGAAACCATTCACTCCGTGGACTCCTTAAAGCTCGCGCAGGCCCTGCAAAAACACGCACACGAAATGAACCGCTACCCCAAAATCTTCCTGGAAATCAACGTTTCCGGAGAAAAAAGCAAGTACGGTTTCACGCCCGCCGAACTCGAAGCCGCCCTCCCCGAAATCAAAGCCATGCCCAACCTGCAACTGCAGGGACTCATGACCATGGCACCCTTAACCGCCCCCGAAAAAACCCGGCCAACATTCAAAGGCCTCAAACAACTGGCCAAAAAAACAGGCCTCAAAGAACTCTCCATGGGCATGAGCAACGACTTCGAAGTAGCCATCGAAGAAGGCGCCACCATCGTGAGAATCGGAACGGCATTGTTTGAAAAAGGAAAAAAGTAATGGGCAGGAATGGACAAATGAATTCTGATGACAAAGATAGACCTGCTAAATTAGCACAAAAAGAGCTAGAATTTAAAGAAAAAATAAGGTCAGTACTTGATAACGTTGGATATGCTATTCCCTATGACCACACTCAAGAGATATACGACGAATTGGTGCGCGCGTCAAAGAAAATTTACGGCAAAGACCATGATTTGTTTTGGCAACGAAATAAAGAAAGAATCAACACCTATCTGCTGATTGGAATTTTTGGAATGTTTAAGAAAAATTTAGAACAACCCAGAATCAATACACACAAAAAATAAATGGCGGGGGGACGCGTCACCGCATTACAATTTGCCGCAGGCAAATTGCTTTTCTTTTGAGAACGTAACTTTTCTTTTCCTAAAAGAAAAGTTCGCGGGGGACGAGATTCGAACTCGCGCTCCCTTTCGAGAACACGCTTTCCAGGCGTGCGCATTAGACCACTCTGCCACCCCCGCACGCCGACATGTCCGGCGCCGCTTCCGATCGGCGGTACCGGTGCACTGCTTTCAGCAGTGCTTGCTTCGCAGGAACACTATCTGTGGACACGAACTGCACTTATTCAAAATGCAGATCTGTCGAATCATTTTTTGTCCACGAAGGCTTAAAAGTCATTCGGAACCCGCAAAAACAGCAAAGAAAGTAACCCGGTACTCTAAGCTTAAATGCGCCTGAATCATTATTGAAACATGCACTTCGTCTACCTCCTGCAATGCCGTGACGGCACGCTTTACTGCGGTTACACCCACAACCTCCAAAAACGCCTTCAGGCCCACCAGGAAGGAAAGGGAGCGAAGTACACGCGCGGGCGAAGGCCGCTTAAACTGGTTTATTCCAAGAAATTCCTTTCCCGCCCGGCAGCAATGCGACGGGAAGCGCAAATCAAGCGGCTTTCGAGGGCCCAAAAAAAGGCCCTCATTCAAAACCCCTAAAAACTCTTTCCCGCCAAATCGGGTATGGCATTGCTTTTCGGCCGCGAAATCGTCATCGTATTCATCGTGCTGCAGGTGCTGGCCAATCACTTCAAATGGTACCAAAAGCATAAGGACTTCGACGTCGGCATGCATTTTCTGGGCGGACTCGCACTGGCCTACTTCATCTCAGACTGGGTGCAGGCATTGTTCCTCATTCTCTTATGGGAAGCCGTTGAAATTGCCTTAATCCGCAAGCAAAGCGCGCAATTCCGTGAAACCTGGAAAAACAAAGTCCAGGACATCATCGTCGGATTCGCGGGGTTTTTGATTGGGTGGAGAATCTGAGCAATTACTGCGCGCTTGGCTTTTTGACAAACACCAACGGCATGAATTTGCTTAATTCCTTTTTTGGAGAAGTCTCCAGGAAGGCCTGCACTTCCGCCAAAGACGGGTCCGGCTTGAGCCCCTCATGCTCCAGTATCCGCAGGGAAGCCGGAATCGGAACATACCCTTTCTTCAGGAAAATGGAACCGATGTAATAATACCGCGTAAAATCAATGTGCATGGGTTTCCGGAGGGCTTCCGGATCCTTCCGGTAAAACGCACCCAACTCCAGAATCAATGCATTCCGATACGAATTGAATCCGCCTTCAGAAAAAACCCGCCGCTCGTGGGCTTCCAGGAACTCCAGTGCCTTCGAAAAAAAGCCTTTTCCCCGATACTCCGGCAGAATAATCCGGTGACCACGCCCCACTGCCCCCGCATAGCCCATTCCCCCATGGGCTTCAATTTTAGGCAACAGCTCTGACCGGGACCAAACCTTCGGCTCCGGCTTGGGTGAATGTGGATGATGCGGTGAAGGCAGTTTGGGTTTGCGGGGAGCCATACTCACTTCATCGCATGCTTAAAGTGCTCGCTCACTTTGGACCAGTTCACCACATTCCAGAACGCTTTCACGTAATCCGCACGGCGGTTCATATAGCGAATGTAGTACGCATGTTCCCATACATCCACACCCAGAATGGGTTTCTTTCCGACCGTTAGCGGACTGTCCTGATTGGGAGTGCTCATGACTTCAAGCGAACCGCTGGAGACCACCAGCCAGGCCCATCCGCTGCCGAATACGCCTAATGCGGCATTGGAAAACTTTTCCTTGAAAGCATCCATGCTTCCAAAAGCAGTGTTAATGGCTGCCGACAATTCCGTGGAAGGCGTTTGGGCATCTTTTTTCATAATGTCCCAAAAAAAGGAATGGTTGAGGTGACCGCCCCCGTGATTGCGGACGGCTCCGCGGACGGATTCGGGAACCACGGAATTAAGGCCCGCCACCAGTTCCTCCACGGATTTTTTCTGCAATTCCGGGTGGCCTTCGAGTGCGGCATTGAGTTTGTCCACATAGGCCTGATGATGCTTGTCGTGGTGAATCAGCATCGTCTGCTCGTCAATGAATGGCTCCAATGCATGGTAGGCATAGGGTAAAGGTTTGAGTTCAAACTTCATTTACTTCACCTCCCCCTTAAGGAAAAACTGCGAATACAGGCCAGCCGCCACCAGGGCTCCCAGAAGCGGTCCCACCCAGTACACTAACTGATTCTCCCATAACCCGGTGAGCAGGGCCGGACCGAATGCACGGGCAGGATTCATGGCACCCCCCGTGAGCGGGCCTCCCACCAGAATGTCGAATGCCAGCACTAATCCAATCGCCAGCCCATATACGGGGGCCGGAGCCCGCTTGTCAATGGCGGTTCCGAATACCGTGAGCACCAGGAAGAACGTGAGAACGGCTTCAATGAAGATTCCGCGGAAAAGCGAAATTCCGTCCGCCAAGGCCGGAACGGCCGGAGCCAGGGGATGAACGCCGTTAATGAACACAAAACTCAGGAACAAAGCAGCCAGCGAGGCACCCACCAACTGGGATACCACGTACCCAACGGCTTTAGGGGTTTCCATTTTTTTGCCAAACCATACTCCGAACGTGACGGCCGGATTGAAGTGACCGCCGGAAACGTGGCCCAAGGCATAAATCATGCTCATGAGCACGAGCCCGTGCGCGAATGCGACTTCAATGGGTGAAGCCAGCAGAAGCGAACTGGCCGTAATGGCGGCTCCGCCACCCACAAACACCAATGCAAACGTTCCAATCAATTCGGCTACAAAAGCGGAAAAATCTTTTTTCATATAGGCACCCCTTAGTAGGCATTACGTGGAACTTAAACGAATTTAAACCCTTTCACCGGAGCAAACTCCGGCAAAGAACGAAAGAATGCCCTCACGGCGCTTTGCCCGAAAAAGCAACAGGCGGGGATTTGCCACCCATGCGTTTTACCAGGCCGGCTGCGACAAAAGAAGCAACCACGGTTAGAACCTGGAACAAGAGTGTCGGAATGGAGAGACCCGCGGAAGGAAAAACAAAAGGAATCAGCCATACCAGCAGCGCACCTCCTATACCGATCAGCAGAAGAAAAATCGTGCCTTCAGTCTCCATCCGCTTAATCGCTTCAGGGCTGGGAACCAGTCTATCCATAATGTCCAGACGACCCGCTAAGGCCAGCAGAAAAAAGAGGACGGAACCCAGAAAAAACTCTACCGCAGAAAGACCCAAAGACCAATAGCGGTCGTCTCCGAGGCGTACAAAAGTGTCAAAAAAAGAAAAAGACTGTCCCTGAATGAATGGAACAACCGAGGCCAGACCAAACCAGATGGCCATAAACAAGGAAAGCAACGCAATATTGAACCGACTGAGGGAAAACGGCATGAACAGGTTTAAGGCAAAAGATTATAGAGAGGTTTGATTAACCTCGTTTTTTTTTGGAAATT
>JACRDJ010000007.1 GCA_016218635.1 Candidatus Iainarchaeum sp. | reverse complement strand
TGAAATGTATGTGGCCATGAAACTGGGAATTGAAGATTTTACTTCGGCGGATTTTTCAGGGGGGGTATCCGAAGGGCCTGGCCGGGGAGACAGCCCGGCCAAGAAAGATCTCCGGGATGCGCTTAGCATTATGGAAAAACCCAGTGAAGCCAGCTATGGAAAAGAATTGATTCTGGCAATAAACCCGGATACTTTCCGGAAAATTGTAAAAGAACTTCCACGAAGCAAGAGAAGGATGATTACCCGGAATATGGCATTCATCCGCTCCAATCCATCGATTGTTCAGGAACAAAGAAGGATTCTTTTAGCCAGAATGCGGTTCGTCCGCCGGGGAAGAAACATTACCCGGGGATTGCAGGCGATTGATTTTGCTGAACGGCAAATGCGCAAGGTCCGCTTAAGGCACGAAAACAGGAAAGGGTGAACTCAGTCTTTCGCCCATAACTCCATCTGATTCAACGCCGAAAGAATGCGGTCCAGCGAATCGATTTTGCGGTCCAGTTCCTTGAGTTCTTTTCCGGAAATGTCTTCGCGGAAGGAAATGATATCGTCCGCATACTGGGCCAGATGCTTGTCTCCCTTGTATGCAATGGAGGTCTGAATGGTTTCCGTAAGCTGCTTGCGGTACTCCATGTTTTCCAGGAAGGTTTTAATGAGGGGCTTCCACCGGGGATCGGCCACCAGATGCGTGGGCAATTTCACGCGGTCCGTATCGTCCCGGTAGTCCTTGTCGACTGCAATCCGCAATTGGTGTTTCCAGTATAATGGTTCGGCGAATTTCTTGAGGTGATTGTTTTTATGATAGTTAAGGGCCTGCTCCCGTTTTTTTTCCCAGGAACGCTTTTTGATCATCAGCGTCTTGCGGACCTCCGTCACCTCGGCTTTCTGGGAAAGAATTCGGTCTTGGGAGGGATAAACGAGTTTGGGCCACCCCTGCGGCCGGCGGGAAAGCGAAACCACGCCTCCCTGCGCAAAATAGGCACGAAGGGCCTCCGTGCGCTTGGGATTGGCGGCCAGAAAAGAATTGTCCTTGAATTCTTTTTCAAACGAAGGAAAGGACGAAATGATGTGCCCCATGTGAGAGAATATAACCCAAAAGGGGGTTAAAATAGGTGCGGGTAACAAAAAATGTTAATAAAGGGGCATTTGGAGCCTACTTGACAACAAACGGAGAACCAGGTATATGGACGCCGTAGAAGTGGTCTTTAAGGCCAACGGGTTTTCGGAATTCAATCCCGTGCAGGCGGCCGTGCTGGAACGGGAATGGGGCCAAAAGAATCTCGTGGTGGCGGCTCCTACGGGGTCCGGAAAGACGGTGGCGGCGGAACTGACCGCCCTGCAGGCGGTAATGCACCGGAAAAAGAAGGCCGTGTACACATGCCCCCTGCGGGCCCTGGCCTCCGAGCATTTCACGGATTTTAAAAAAAAATTCGAAGCGCACGGAATCCGGTGCACCATCTCCACGGGCGATTTTGATTCCTCTTCCGAGTACCTCTCCCGCTATGACATCATTTTCACCACGTACGAGAAACTCTTTTCCCTGCTGAATCACCGCGCGGAATGGCTTTCCCGCGTGGGCGTGCTCGTGGTGGACGAAATCCATGAAATGGATTCCTCACGGGGACCCACCATTGAAATGGTGGTCACCAAGCTCCGCGAACTCAATGCGGGAATGCAGGTGGTGGGGTTAAGCGCCACCATCCCGAACGCGAAAGAAATTGCCCGGTGGCTGAATGCGGAACTCGTGGAAAGCACGCATCGCCCCGTGCCACTCGAGGAGGGAATTTACCGGGAACAAAAAATTGATTTTGGGTCCAGACAGCAATCCGTGGAAGGAAACATGGAACCCGTTCCCTTGCTGGTGAAAGACACGCTCGGGCAGGAAAAACAGTCCCTGGTTTTCTGCAACACCCGAAAATCCGCGCAGGCCATGGCGGCCCGCGTGGAAAAACTCACGAATGAACGCCTCCATGAAACCGAAAAAAAGGAACTCGAAAAAGCCGCTCAAACCGTTCTTTCCGCACTGGAGTCCCCCACCCAGCAATGCCATCTGCTGGCGGCCGCCATCCGGCAGGGCGCCGCATTTCATCACGCCGGACTGCTGGCCCCCCAGCGCACCCTGGTGGAAAACCTTTTCCGGGAAAACAAAATCAAGGTCATCACCGCAACCC
>JACRDJ010000099.1 GCA_016218635.1 Candidatus Iainarchaeum sp. | reverse complement strand
ATTCTATTATTCCGGTAAGCGGATGCTTTCCGGCATTTTTCTGGGATTGCTGCTGGCCACGAAATTGTACGCATGGATATTGATTCCATTCCTGGGGTATTACTGGTGGAAGGAAAAGGAATGGCGGCCGGCGGCCGGTGCCCTGGTTTCGTTTTGTTTGACGATAGTTCCTTTTTTTCTTTGGAGTCCGGGCGATTTCCTGCATGACACGGTTTTCTGGGCGCTGGGAAGCGGGCCGGAGAATTCGTTCATCTGGCTGGGCCGGCCAACCTTTTACTCGTTGCTGGCGGGCGTTGGCGTAATCGATGTTTCCTGGACCTGGATTATTCTGCCCGTGCAGCTGGCCGTGTTCCTGGGTTTGTTTTATTTCTTTGTCCGATCTTTCCGGCACTCGTTGGAGTATTCCCTGGGTTTTTGCGCGGTTTCCCTTCTGGTGCTGTTTTTTTTCTCCAAAACCTTTAACCTTAATTTCCTTTTTTTTCCGTGGGCGCTGGCGGTGGGGGCGCTTTGGCCCGGTTTTTTTAATAACGTGAAAGTATAAGAATGGGTTTGCCGTTTTTTTGGGTATGGCTGGGGTACTTCAGGCGCAGGTGGAGTCGGTTCTGAATCCGCTTTTGAGCCGGCGTGCATTCAGCCGGAAAGAAATTGTTGGGAATGACCCTTTCCTGGACGAAGTGGTTCCTTCGCGGAAATCTTTCCGGTTCTGGTGCAAAACCAGCCGAATCAGGGACTTTCCGGATGAACCGAATGCTCCTTTTCAGGTCACTTTTTTTCTGAAGCCTTCACGGGAAGAGTTAAAACGCATTCGGGGTCGCAGCGGGCATTATACGTATCAGTATCCGATTTATTCGAGTGCCTACAGTGTTCTTACTCATGAAACGGCTCCCAATCCCCTGCATAAACCGAACCTGTGCTGGGGCCGGGCGTTTTTTGTTCCCCTGCCGGATCATCGCCTGCAGATGCTGGTTTATCCGCTTCAGAAAACCGAGTATGCTTCCAAGGGCCACCGCACACGGGATGTCCTGCAGGCCGTTTCAGGCGAGACCCGTGAATTCACTTTTCTGGGTCTTTCCCGGATTATCCAGAAAAGGCTGAATGCAGTGCCCGGGCTGGCCGTTGATGTTCACACCATTGCGCCCGAAGAACTGGATTTCTTTATTCATGACGCGCATCGGACCACCCGGAACCGGTTGTACGGTCTTCACTCCAAGCTAAGAAATGGTCATCGGCCGGGAAACGCAGTTCTTCCCGTTTATCATCACGATAAGGGGCCCATTTTTCCTTCTTTTAAAAGCATTCATCTCTTCCGGAAATAGTTTTTTTTGGAGGTAGTCCGCGTCACCCTCGGATGCGAAGCAAAGTCCGCACGCAGTGCGGGCTCTCGGTAGTGCCGGACGAAAACGGCATCGGACGCAAATGATGCAGTTCTCGTTTTCACCTGCGAAACGGATGCGGAGCATGGCTTGCCGCAGGCAGCCCTCGTTTTCACCTGGCGAAACAGGTGCAGGGGAGCCGATTCGAACGGCTGAACGCACTTAGCGACAAGGTCCTAAGCCTTGCGGGTTTGACCGCTTCCCTACCCCTGCATGCATTATTTGTTGGTTGAAGGGGTTTTAATTCGGTGGGTTTATTAACCGGTTTTGGATTTTTTTATTCATGGTTGTTCGCAGATTGCCGGCAAAAAATACGGTCGTTTCCCGTCTGGGGCCTTCGCTGAAGGAGTTAAAAAAGTCGGTCGGAAGCTTTTTGATAACCGGGAACGGGCCGGATCGGGTTGTTTATGAATCCCATCTGCGGCCGTTGTATGATTCGGCGTTGAACTCCTTTGCTGCATTCAGGGTTTCAGGGGACTGGAAGCATTTGGTGGAACTGCATGATTCGCTGGAGCTTTTTTTTGGGCGGCATGGGTCTGCGGAAGAAGCCGGTCAGCTGACGGTCTGGCTGAAGAAGCATTTCCGGGCCCTGCCGGAGATTTTGCGCGTGCGGAAATTCTGGAAGAATGTGGACCCGCATAAGCTGGTGATTTCCCGGGAGATGGCCCTTCATTTGGGTGCGTTGTCCGGGGCGGGTGCGGATTTGCATGCCCCGTTTTTTGCCGCTGATGAAAAAGAGTTTGCCGGGTATGCGGGATTGGTTAAGCGGCCCGAAGGTTCGTGGGCCATTCGGTTGCTGACCTCGAATGCGGAGCAGTTCGGGTACGCACCGACGTTTTACCAGCCTTTTCAGAGCAGTGATGTATTGCTCTTTTGGCACACGCATCCCTGCGGAACCCAGCAGGATGGTTTGCGGTTTAGTTACTCAGACCAGAGGATGGATCAACTGACGGGAATTCCGAAACTGGTGATCGGATATGATTCGCCCAGAGACCTTTACCGGAATCCGTCTTTTCCTTTGCCATTGGGAAAGCATTCGCTGGCGCCCATGAGTTTTGGTTTGGTTAAGCGGTTAATCCGTCCGCCCAAAATCCTGTTGATGCTGGATGGAAAAACGTATCCAGTGCGGATTGCAAAATAGAACTGGCCGACAGTCAGGGGATTTAATCTTTTAGGGCTTTCAGTGCATATTTTTTGCAAACCATTCCCCGAATTTGCGGGTGGCCTGCGCGCGGTGGCTGATTTTGTTTTTTTCGCCGAGAGTCATTTCAACCAGTGCTTGGGTGTGTCCGTTCGGAATGATAAGTTTTTCATAGGGGAGTCTGGGTGAGTTCGGTTTTTTGGGGCGGGAAAGCAGTTTTCCGTGCAGGGTTCCGGTGAAGGTTTTCATTTTTT
>JACRDJ010000098.1 GCA_016218635.1 Candidatus Iainarchaeum sp. | reverse complement strand
GGAACCGAAATCAATGCTTCCTGCACTCACCTGCACAAAGGTCACGGGTTTCTGGGAAGGGTCCTCGGCCGGCAATGCAATGAAATTGGTTTTGATGGCGGAATCATAGTACGGAAAACCCGAAAGGCTGTGAGTGGTATTATTGCAGTTGAGTCCGACTTTGTAGAGGGTGTTGGCGCAGGATCCGTTGGTGAATCCATACACCTGGTCTTTTCCGGTGAGAAAAATGTCCATTCCGGTGATTTTGAGGCTTCCGAATACCAGCGGATATTTTCCCGCCAGATATCCGGCCAGTTCGGCAACCGACATCGGACCGCCCACGGTGGTGTTATAGTAAAGGGATTCAAAGTCTGATGCGGCCATGGTCTTGGTCTGGGTAACCAGGCAGGTGACCCTTATGTTTCCGACATTTTTTTTGTTGAAATTGGCGGCCAGCGCATCCAGGTTCTGGGGGCCTTCGACGATGAAAAAATCAGCGTACGCGTCGTTGTTTTGGGAGAATGCCAGGCTGTCGCAGACAAAGTAATCGTAATCACTGCTGATTCCGGCCAAAGACGCGCCGGAGGCCGCCGCGAAAGGCGCCCAAAGAATCAGCAGAACTGCCAGCAACCCGATTCGTGAATCCATGGTTTCCCCGATGGTTAATAGTAGCGCTTAGTGCTTTTTATTGGTTTTGATTCCGTTTTTTTTAACGCAATGGCCCGGTTAATGGCCTTCAAATGAGAAAAGACTGCTTTGCTTGCCCCCGTGCAGGAGGTCTTCTTTTCGGTATCCGAGTTCCTCGAATATTTTCTCGACCGCCGGAAGCACCTGATGGTGAATGTAGTAATCGGAATCATAATCCCCTTCTTTCACGGACTCCGAAAGCCGGGCCCTGTCGGAGATGCTTTTCCCGCTGCGGGTGATGATGAATTCAATGAGACTGCCCGTGGAGAATTTTTTTCCTTCGCTTTCGGCTTTCCTGACGGCGGCCACGTGCGGGCCGATGGCCTGATAGTTCTGCGTCTGCCGGCGTAACTGCGTCATAATCACCAGCTCTTTCTTGGATACCTTTCCTTCCTGAAGCCGTTTCACGGTCCGGCGCACTTCTTCGAGCGCTTTTTGGGGATCTCCTTCCGCCAGCACGGCTTCCAATACCTTCCGCTGAAGCTCTTTCACCAGGATTGCCCAGTCCCGGCGCACGGACTCAAATCCCACCACCTCCATCTTTCCGTCAAACCCCATTAAGGCATACTTTTTCTTGGCGGCCCCGCCGGATTTTTTGGAAACAAACAGGCCCCGCCGGTAAAATCCCTTGAACTCCAGTTCCATGGAACCGGTGAGCTTGGCGTTAATGCGTTCCACGAATGCCTCAATGTCTTTTTTTTCTTTTTCCGCCGGAACCTGAAGCATGGCAGAATCCGTGTCTCCATAAAGCGTCCGGAACCCGTTTTGTTCGGCTTCCTCCATGACCTTTTTCACATAATGCCTTCCCCACGCGGTGGCGGCCTGCCCGCATTCCCGGCAGTACCAGCGGAACCTCGGATAAATCAGCGCCCCATACGAGGAATTCAGCAGGATTTTGAGCACGTGCTGCTGGGCGTTCAATGCATTTATCTGAAGCGGGTCTTTTTCGGCCTTCATTTTCTTTTTGACTTCAATGCGTTTTTCGAGCACGCGGGCCAGCACGGAAGGAATCAGCCCCTTTTCCTGCTCACAGAACCAGGTGTTCTCTTCCGGGGCCTGATTGGAGCCCTTCACGCAGGAAGCATGCGGACAGTTTAATGTTTCCGGGGAAATGTTATGCGAAATGATGATGGAGGGATAGAGGGAACGGAAGTCCAGCACCGCAATGCGTTCATGCAGGCCCTGCACGGGCTCCCGCACATACCCTCCCTGAATGGGGGACTGATTGCGTTCCTCTGCCTCCTCCGAGGAGGGTTTGGTGGGAATCAGCGCCCCGCGGGCCAGCGCTTCCTGCATCATGATGGATTCCACGTTCACCGAACTCGTGGAACGCGTGGCATCAAAAAGGGTCTGCTGCGTAATGCGCCCCAATTCAATGAATAATGGAAGGAACTGGTTGGCCAGCTTTAATGTGAATTCGGTGTCTTCGCGGTTGTATTGAATGAGGCGCTCCGTGTTTTTGCGGGAATTCCAGATTTCATTAATGGATTCCACGGGAAGCTTTTCTTTCTCAAACCCAAACACGTGCTTCACTACGGACTCCAGGTCCAGTTTGGGGGAAGTGATGACGGCCATGCGGGCCAGAAATTTCACGATCTGGAACGCGTCCACGTGCTGGACTCCGCGCAGTTTCTGGGCATTGAAAATGGATATTTTCTTTTGTGATGGCTCGCTTTTTCCATGCCCCACCCCCAGTTTCAGCCCGTACTTTTCGCACCGGGTTTTAAGATAAGGAAAATCAAACGAGTCCCCATTGTAGGTGACTATTCCATCCGGTGCAAATTCCTGCACGAATGAAATGAACGCTTCAATGGTTTCCTTTTCATCCGAACACACTTTCACGTTCTTTTGTCCTTCAAATCCTTTTCCGTACGTGAACACCACGGATTCCACTCCCGTGGCGGCCACTCCAATGGTGAGAATGGGGTCCTGGCTGGGGTCCGAAAACCTTCCCGGAGCCAGGGTCTCCAGATCGAATGCAAGGAGATTCAATTGCAATGGGCCGCCGGGTTCGGATGCGATGGAGTGGATTTCCTTCCGCCCGTTGTTTTCCGTGAATTCAACTTCCACTTCATTGAGGGGTGAAAGCCGGTGGTCCAGCAGAAAGCGCTTGGGGTAAAGAATGTCGGATTCAAAGAGCCGGAGAACTCCGTCAATTTTTTTGAGGGCCGGACGATTGTTGGAGAGTTCCACTGTATTGCGGAACACCACCTTGACTGCGTTTTCGTGGCTGGATTTGGTAACCGTTTCCGTTCCAATTATGCGGGAACCGTCCGGGAACGGATGGGCGTTCAGGTACTCCATCACTTTCCGGGGATTTTTGGCGGTGAGATACAAATAGGGCCGGAATGCGGGGTCCACAAACCGCTGGATTCCTTCACTGGTTTTCACGAATAAGGTAATCAGCGATTCTTCCTGCTCGCCGGAAGAATAGCTGATGTCCAGGAGAATGCCGGATGCTTTCTGGTTCACGTACCCTTTTATGGCAGAACATTTATTTACCTGCTCGGCGCTTTGTAGTGCATTATGCCCCGCATGCATGGAAAGAAACCGGAAGGGTCCACCGGAGGTCTTGAAGGGCTTTCCGCGGAACCGGGCTCGAATGATTTTAGGGCCCTGCAGTCCAGCCTGCAGGTATTGGCCCAGCAGATGAATTATGTGATGCGGAATGAAAAAATCCTGGGCCGCAATCTCCTCGTACTGAACAAGAAACTCAAATCCGTTGAATCCCAGCCGCAGGAGGGGGGAGTGGCCGGACCCGAATTCGGGGAACTCCGGCAGACGGTTAAGGACCTGACTGACCAGGTGGCCCGGAATGCGGAAACGCTGCTGGAATTACAGAATGATCTGGCCTCGCTCCGCGAACAGTTCGTTTCCCGCGAGGAATTCCTGCAATTGAAATTCACCCTTGAAGCCATTAATCCCTCCGAACTCGTGAACCTGAAAACGCTCAATGAAATGCTGGGGAAACGGGAAGAGAAAACCGCAGCACCCAAACTGGCCAAAAAATGATTTGGTTCATTCATGGAAAAATCAAGCCATTTCACCGATGAAGAGCGTTCGTTGGTTTTGACCGAAGAGCTGGCCAAATTCAACAAGCTTGTGAAAGGCCACCGGAAGCTTCTGGAAGCCATCGGGAAACTCTGATGCGTCATTGCCCATTATAATGCGCAATAAAACGCATTATTGCTCATTAGGATAAGCACCGAAATGGGGTTATGGGGTTGGTGTTTCACCCGTTGATCTGGCTTAATCCGGGTCTTAGTATGGTGCGGTAGTTTTTTTTGTCTTTGAGGTTGACGGCGGTGTCCAGTTCGCTCACCAGGGTGAGGGTGGCTTCGGCTTCGGTGGAGAGTCCGGTTTCGAGTGCGTTGGGTTCGGTTTCTTCGAGCAAAAAACCGGCCCCGAACGGGGGCAGGTCTTTGAGGATTCCGGCCATTTCAGTCTGGGCCCGGGATGCATTCTGGCGGGGGAATATTCTGGAGGCATTGGGCACCAGGAGCATGGCGCGCGGGGAATTGGTTTTTCCTTTGAGTCTGAAATCGTATTCCATGGATTTAAGGACTCCGTATAATACGAGTTCCTGTTCGCGGGGGCTTAGTCCCTTGAGTCCCAGCAGCGAGGCTTTTCCGAGTCCCTTAATCCAGCTCTTGGTGAGGTCGTCGAGGTTGTTTTTTCCCTCAAAGAGTTCCCCGAATTCCGCCATAATGGTCTGCAGCATGCGTCTGGCCCGCCGGATTTCGAATTCGGAGAGTTCCTCGGTCTTGGTGACGCCTTCAATGGCTTTCAGGAGTTCGGTGAGTTTGGACGGCTTTTTTTGCTCCCAGAGCTTTACGAGAAGCGCGGAGGACTTGTTTTCCCCGGCGCCCACAATTTCCAGGAAGGTGGCCGGGTTCACGCGTTCGGGTTCGCAGAAAAGGTCCTTGCGGGAAACGAATTTCTTGACGGGAAAACCGATCGGTTCGGTTTCCACCCGGGCTTTCGCGAGTTCGGCCGTGTCGGGGTTCGGGTTATGGATGCTGCCAAACGAATCCATCCAGTCGAATACGACCACGTCCACGTTGTTGAGCAAAAACCCTTCCGTTAAAATGTGCAGGGCATGATGGCGGAGCCTGGGGTCTCCTCCGTTCACAATGGTCTTGCGCAGCAATGAATAGGATTCCGAAACTTTTTTTCCTTCCTTGGTTAATCCCAGCCGGATGTCTTTTTCGCCCAAGGATGAAACCGGCATTTCCTTCACATACGGGGCGGGCGCACCGGAACCAAACAGGGAGGTGGCCGTAATGGGCACAATCAATGGCTCGGCAAAGAATGCATTGCGGGTGTCTTTGTCCGTGTTCTCGATTTCAGTGAGCTTCAAATCATAGGCCTTGGATATGTCGTGCAGTAAATCCGTGGAGATTTTCATGCGCTTAAGCTGGGCATCCGTTTCCTCCGAGAAATCCTTTTCCTTCCAGGTCACGTAATTGGGTTTTCCGGCGAGGAGAAGGAATTTCTGGTTAAGGTTCTCCCCGTGCTTGTAGAGCACAATCACTTCACGGGGCAGGGTGGTCACGAAGTGCTCGGTGTCGCCTTCGCAGTAAAACATTTTATAGGACTGGATGACGGCTCCCACGGGCGCATTCTGGTCATTGAATTCCACGATGGAAAGCAACAGCACGGACTCCGGATTGGACTCCATGATGACCGTATAACCCTGAAATTGTCCTTCAAACACCCGTTTCCAG
>JACRDJ010000100.1 GCA_016218635.1 Candidatus Iainarchaeum sp. | reverse complement strand
TTTCACCGCATGGGCGCCGGATCCCAGGAATGCACGGGCATTTGGGATTGCATCCGCGGGTGTTTCATAAGTATGAATGGGCATGTCGGCCACAATGGGGCAGGAGGGTTTGGCCCGCGCCACGGCATTCACGTGGTGAAGCAATTCATTCATTCCGAGTGTCTTGGTGTCCGGGTATCCCAGGAGCACGTTGGCCACCGAATCGCCCACCAGAATGAGGTCCACGCCGGCTTCGGATTCCAGCGTTGCAAAAAGCGCATCGTAGGCAGTCAGCATGACGATTTTTTCTTTGCCTTTCATCCGAACAATTTTTTCAAATGCATTCATGGGTGGTCAATTACCTTAAAATAAAAACGGTTTTAAAGAAACCTATGGGTTCATTCAACGAAAAAGTGTGGAAGCTTCTCTCCAGAATCCCTTCAGGAAAAATAACCACCTACCAGCAACTGGCAAAAGCAGCCGGTTCTCCGAAAGCCTTCCGGGCAGCCGGAAATGCCTGCAATGCCAACCCGAATTCCCCGAAAGTTCCCTGTCATCGGGTGGTGAGTGCGAATGGATTCATGGGCGGGTATGCGCATGGGCCGAAAGCCAAAAAACGCCTGCTGGAATCGGAGGGAATCCGTTTCAAGGGGGAACGGATTGAAGAATTTGAAAAAAAGCTGTTCCGGTTTTGAACCGCCGGTTTTTTATTTCTTCAATGAATCAATTAGTTGGTACGTATGAAAATTTTTATTGATTCCGCGGATATGAATGAAATCCGGAAAGCCAACGCAATGGGTTTGCTGGACGGGGTTACCACCAATCCATCCCTGGCCGCCAAGGCCGGACGAAAGGACTTCGAGCAGTTGCTGAAAGAAATATGCAGGGAAGTCAATGGCCCCGTGAGTGCGGAAGTGGTTTCCACGGATACGCCCGGAATGCTGGCGGAAGCCGAAAAGCTGGTTAAAATTCACTCCAACATCGTCATCAAGATTCCGTTGACCGAGGAAGGGCTTAATGCCGTCAAAACCCTTTCCGGAAAAGGAATCAAAACCAACGTAACCCTTTGCTTTTCACCCACCCAGGCGCTATTGGCGGCCAAGGCCGGAGCCACCTACATTTCCCCTTTTGTGGGACGCCTGGATGACATTGCCCAGGACGGAATGAGTCTGGTTTCGGAAATCATCACTATTTACCGCAATTACGGGTACAAGACCCAGGTGCTGGTGGCCTCCGTGCGAAGCCCCATGCATGTGGTGAAGGCAGCCCTCATGGGCGCGGATGTGGTTACCATTCCGTTCAGCGTCATTCCCCAGCTGGTTTCACACCCGCTCACGGACAAGGGGCTGGCCAGGTTCCTGGAAGACTGGAAAAAGCTTCAAGGAAAGTAGTATTCAGGGAAAACGGTTTTCATGAAGATTTATTTGTGCCGTCACGGGGAAACCATCTGGAATAAGGAAGGTCGCCTGCAGGGACAGGCCAATGTTCCACTGAATGAGACCGGCATGGCGCAGGCATTTGCCCTGGCAGCCTACCTGAAAAAAAAGCGGTTCGATGCCGCGTACAGCAGTGACCTCACCCGTGCCCGCCAGACCCTGCAGGAAATCCTGCGATTACATCCCTCCATTAAGCCATCTCACCAAAAACAGCTGCGGGAAATCAATGTCGGCATTTATGAAGGCCACACCGCGCTCGACATTAAGGCGAAGAACCCGGCGGACTATTTTAAACGGATTGAATTCAAATACGATTTCTTTCACCCGCAAGGGGAGTCGTATCGGGGAATGGATGAAAAACGTGTCCAGCCATTTCTTAAGAGACTCCTCAAAATGCATGCGAAGGATCACGTGCTTCTGGTCGGCCATGAAGGGCTTAACCGGATTATTTTATGTCGGTTAATGGGATTGGATCCGTCCCAGCACGTGCTGCGCCAGCCCCATGAATGCGTATACGAACTGGAAGGCCAAAAAGATGGTTTCTCATGCGGGTTCGTGATGCCGGCCCTTAAACTGAAAGGACGAGGATTGCTCTATTATCCCTAATGCATAACTGCACAAAAACGGTTTCAGAATAGGTTCATCCTTACGTTTTCGCCATCCTTTTAAACGGTTTCCTTCCAAGCAGATAATATGGACTGTGAGCTGTGCGGAAAAAACACTTTGCTTTCAGAAACCCGCATTGACGGGGTTCCGCTGATGGTCTGTGTCACCTGTCGGGGCAATGCCGGTCAGAGCAATTATTCTCCTCCAGTACCCCTGCGGGCAAATCCTTCACGGACACCCCGGGAAACCCCTCATGAAGTGATATTGGTTCCGGATTTCGGGCAGCGAATTCAGCGCGCCCGCGCCAAGATGGGTCTCACCCATGAAGAACTGGCAGCCAAGGTTTTTGAACGGGAAAGTGTAATCCGAAAATTTGAACTCGGAAAAATAACCCCTTCTGCTGCGTTGGTCAAAAAAATTGAAAAATTTCTTTCCATTGAACTGGAAGAAAAATAGGTGATGCTTTTGCTTCAGTGGATCGTACTCTTTCTGGGAATATCCCTGATTGCAACCTTTCTTTTCCGGAAGTATCTGGGTGCCCAGACCTGGCTTCTGGTTTCCATGATTCGAACCCGAAAACCGCTCGCTTTTTTTGAAAAAGCCGCCCGGTTTAAGACCATTTTTTCATGGATGGCACGGGCCGGTCTGTTTCTTGGATTTGGCGCACTGGCCGTTGATTTCTGGGCCGGACAAAAGCTTTCTCCGCCCCGGCGGATTCTGCAGTTCATTCTTTCAGCCATTTTGCTGAGCGCAGTCTTCATCGGAATTGACGCTGCATTGAACGGATTCATTTCCCGCTCCCCGTTCTCCAAGGACTCTTTTTTTCTCCTGGCCGCCGTGTTTGGGCTTTTCGGGTTTGCCGGTATCTCCATTGCCTCCCTGCTCTTTCAGGCCATTGCCATCCTGCAGGCCTACCTATCCGGCCAGCCGGCATGTCCGGGAGTTGCCCCACTGATTCCGGGAGTAGAACTCCCCAACGTGCCGATTACGCCGCCCCTGCTGGCATGGATTCCGTTGTTTTTGATCCTGCTCATTCATGAAACCGCGCACGGAATCCTTTGCCGGGTGCACCGCATGGAAGTGAAGTCCGCCGGACTCTTATTGCTGGGATTTTTACCGATCGGCGCATTCGTTGAACCCGAAGAAGAGGATGTGCGGAAACGAACCGAACAGAATCCTAAACCGGTTCTTGAAATGCTGGCCGCCGGTCCGGCATCCAATCTGGCTTCCCTGGTGGGGGCCTTTGCCGGCTTTTTTGTGGTCTTCCTCTTATTGGGAACCGTTTTCGGGGGATGGGCACAGGACATCCGTTCCCAGGCCACGCAGGGAATTGCAGTGGAATCCGTGCGTGAAAAAGTAACGCTTTGCAAAAAGGATTATTCTTCCCCGGCGTTTGGAGTGGTCATGCCGGGCTGGGAGGTTAAATCCGTTAACGGAAAAGAAGTGCGTTTTGCGTCCGAGGTTTCGTTGGCATTAAGCCAAAATGACGGTCAACCGGTGCGGTTTGAATTCCTGGATGCCAATCAGGGTGTTCATTCCGTGGAATTAAAGCCCAATGAGCTGGGAAACCTGGGGCTGGCGCTGAACGAAATTCCGGTTCCTGGGTTCACGCCGCCGCCGGAGTATGGCTGGCTTCGCATGATTTCGGGCGGACTGCTGGAATTCTTCAACTTGTTATTTTTGTTAAGCCTGCTGATTGCCATCGTTAATTTCCTGCCCTTCC
>JACRDJ010000097.1 GCA_016218635.1 Candidatus Iainarchaeum sp. | reverse complement strand
ATGCGTTCTTTTTCTTTTTCAATGTCCTGGAGGTTTTCGTAGGGTTCAATGGCTTCGCGCAGCATGGACGTGTCCGCGTACGAGTAGGGATAGGCATCCAGTTTTTTGGCAATGCGTTCCACAATGCGGCCCAGCCAGAGGTTTAATTCAATCTTAACGGGGCCCTTAATCTGCGTGCCGCTGCTCAGGTGCCTGCGCAGCATGTTGACAACCGTGGCCTTCGGAAAAGGCAGTTTTTCGTCGGGAACCTCGTCGGATTCGTCGCGTTCGGCTTCCAAAACCACTTCTTCAGACATATACCATTCCACCCACCGCAAGGATTTAAAGACTACTGGAAAGCCAAAAAAAACCGGGAACAAAAAGCCCTTAATCCAACGGAAAGAGGAAAACTATGGGGGTATTGAGGGGGTTGATGGTTATTCCGAGAAAGAAAGGCATAAATGGGAGAATGCCGTTAAATGGGAGTGCATGAACGGTACGCTCTACATTTTTTTGTTTGCGGCCGGAATCATCTGGATGGGGTTTTTGGGCCAGCGTTTCTTTGAACGGACAAAGATCTCCGACTTCATTCTGCTGATGGGCATCGGGCTCCTGCTGGGACCGATCGGACACTTTTTGCCTGCGGATGCCGTTACTTTCCTGAACGGAGTGATGCCCTTTTTTGCATCATTGGCCCTGATTATACTGCTCTTTGAAGGCGGCCTTAAACTGAACTTTTATCAGGTCATTCAGGAACCCCCAAAGCCACTTTCTTCACCGGAATCATATTCATTTTTTCCGTGGCGTTCATCAGCGGAATTCTTTTCCTGCCGGGATGGAATCCGCTGATTGCATTGATGGCCGGAACCATTCTGGGGGGCACCAGTTCCGAAATCATTATCCCGCTGGTTCGCCAATCCACCGCAGCGGATTCAACCAAGACCCTGCTTTCCCTGGAATCCTCTCTGACAGACGCCTTATGCGTGATTGCCACCATTGCGATTGCCCAGATTGTGATGGCCCAGAATATCGAATGGCAGGGCATCACCCAGAGCCTCTTTGCCGCATTCTCGGTAGCCACCGTCATTGGTTTCATGGCCGCCCTTCTCTGGATCAAAATTCTGCGCGACTTTGGCAGTGCGAAACCATTCAGCTACATTTTATCCGTCGGAATTCTGTTCGGAATATATGTGCTCACGGAGTTTGCCGGAGGAAACGGGCCCTTTTCCGCACTGGTTTTCGGACTGGTTTTAGGAAATGCACGCGAAATCACCCGCATGCTCCACCTCAAAGAGTATGCCGCGGATTCAACGGTTTCCGGATTCCAGCTGGAAATTTCCCTCTTTATCCGGACATTCTTTTTCGTGTTCATCGGAATCATTTTTTCACTGAATTCGCTGAGCGTTGAAAGCATCGGACTGGCATTGGCACTTACCCTGGGCCTGCTGATTGCCCGGACAATCGGGGCCAAAATGGCCACGCCCCTGATGCCTGAAATCCGAAACGACCGGAAACTGATTTCTACCGCCATGGCCCGCGGACTGGCTGCCGCCGTACTGGCCACCTACCCGCTTTCCAACGGACTTTCCCACCTGCCCAACGTGGGACGGATTGCTGAACTGACATTTCTGGTCATTTTATTCAGCAACCTCATTTCCTCCGCCGGACTCTTTGTCTACGAAAAACACCAGCCCAAGAACCATTCCTCCACTCAACCCGAAGAAGGACTCACCCCCATCATGCTTCCCGCCAACCCCAAAGCCCCGGCAGAATCCCCTTAAATCCTTGCGCACTTCATTTATCCGGCCGATGACGAACTGACGATGACATCTGATCCCTCATTCAAGGGAATGAAGAGAGATGGGCAAACGGAGGCCAAAAACATGATTTTTACAGGCGGTAAAATGAAGCAATTGTTTCCATCATACGCAAACCCCAACACATGGAGAACAATTGCCGCAGACCACACCGGCAAAGAAGCTTGGAAACAAATCCGCCTGAAAATTCTTGAACGCGACGGTTATTCCTGTCAGTATTGCAGCTTCAAATCTGACAAATGGCAAATCGTGCACCACATTGACGGAAACCCGAACAACAACCGGCATTCAAATCTCATGGTTGTCTGCCAGATGTGCAACCTCATTGAACACGCTGGAATGGGCTGCGTCTTGCAGGGTATTGTTGACCTTTACAAAAAAGCAAAATGCAGCCAAAATGCGATTGTTGCAAAGACCAGGGAACTGCGAGCCGCGGGAAAGACCGATGCTGAAATAATCCGGGAACTTGGCCTTGAGGAAAAAGTCGAATTCAAGCAAGATTGGGCTTACCTCAAACCACTTTTTGGATTTGTGACCGCAAGAAAAGCCACTGACGAAAAAACAAACATTGCCCTGGCCTATCAATGCCAAGCAACCAAAAATCAGGCAGTACAAGGCCGGCAGCAGCGGAACTTGGCTGAGTTTTAACCCCCGATGCACCTATTCGTTATATTTATATACTATTCGTTAAACAGATATTGTCATGCTTGAGTTGACTGAAAAGAGGATTGTTTCCCTTTTGTGGATCTTGAAAAACAAGGGAAAAAAGTGGAGCATTTCAGAACTACGGAGAGGCGCAGCCAAAATGCTCGGAAAAGATGACGCAGTTTACAAAAAGAACACGCGGTTTCCAATACTGGATTTGGCCCTCACTTATGGCCCGACCTTTACCTTTGTAAAAGAACTTGAAAAAAGCGGCCTTATAACAAAGGACACAAAGACCGCAGAGTATGGTGTTGCAAGAGCCAGCGATATTGTAAAAATGATCTCGCTTGGAAGGCCGTTTGCAGGCCTGAAAACATTCAATTTCCATTCACCGTTTGAATTTTCCAAAATCCTGAAAATGGT
>JACRDJ010000096.1 GCA_016218635.1 Candidatus Iainarchaeum sp. | reverse complement strand
TGGACTTATAGGGGTGGCTTCCTTTTCCGGCACGCTGGGTTTGGGTTCGATTAGCCATCTTACATCACTCCCAGCTTGGTGGCCAGGTTTTCGGCCTTGAATCCCTTGGCCAGTTTTACGAACGCCCGCTTGCGGGCGGAAGTATCATTAAGTACATTCACGGAGGCTACCTTCACTTCAAAGAGCTTCTCCACCGCTTTCTTAATCTGGGGCTTGGTGGCTTCGCGTCCGACAATGAATGAAATCTTGTTTTCGGATTCAATGAATCCGACCGCTTTCTCGGAAATCAGCGGGTGCACGAGTACTTTATAGGCCCAGTTCTGTTCTTCCGGCGTGGCCTTAACGACTGCAGCCACCGGCACGGCCTTTGCCTTGGTTTCCTTCACGGGCTTGGGTTTTGTTTTCTTTTCAGCCATAGGGTATTCACTTATATCTGCTGGATGGCCTTCTCCGTCCAGACGGTCAGCCGTCCGGGCAGGGAGCCGGGCGCCAGCATTTCGGCATTAAGGTTCTTAACGGAAACAATGTCCACGCCTTCGAGGTTGCGGGCGGCGCGGTAAATTTTCCCGGAGTCCGCGGCAACGATGAGAATGCTTTTCTTGTGCTTGTATTTGCGGGCGCGGACGCGTCCTTTTCCGGCGCGGATTTTGCGGGATTTCTTGGCTTTTTCCACATCCGGGTAGAGCTTAAGCGCCTTGAGTGCCGTGCATACCTGCGAGGTCTTCTGAAGGGATTCAAATTTGTCTTCCACCACGATGGGCAGAGTCATTTTTTCATCAAACGCGTGCCCGTGGGACTTCACGAGGTGCGCATCCGCGGTGGCGGCCACGGCGCTTTCAAGCGCCCGGCGTTTTTCCTTGCGGTTTATTTTTTCTTCCGTGACTTTAAGGGGATTGAGTTTGTGGGCGCGCGGACCGCTGACAGCCTGGGATACGGAGGCCACCCTTCCGTAGAGGAGGGCGCGGCGGTTTTTGAGGCGGGGCAGACGGGCATGCTCGGTGTTAATGATGCGGTACTGCTGGGGTTTTCCGCGGGAACCCACATAAATGGCGGTGTTTTCCCGTCCGGCGCGCGGGTTGGGTCCGTTTGGCTGAATGCGCTGGCTTTGAATGGAGAGTACGGCCCGCTTAATGAGGGCTTCATTAACGGGGGACTCAAATACCTTGGGAAGCTCCATTTCACGGACTTTCTGTCCCTCCAGTGAAGAAACGGATGCCTTCATGCGCTCACCCGGGACAAGGACAACTGGGTAACGTTAAATTTCTTGGTTTCCTGCGGACGCATGGGCACGCGGATTCCAATGGGCCTTCGCAGGGCACCCGGAACGGACCCGGTCAGGAGCAGGAATGCCGAACGCAGGGTTCCATAATTGGTAAAACCGCCCTGGGGGTTTACTTCCTCAACCTTCTCGGAGACCTTAATGACTTTTTTGTTGTATTCCGTGCGGTTATGATAACCCATCTGGCCCGGGCGGGGAACCGTCCACATGACAATGGGCGGATGCCAGGCCCCGATGGACCCAATGGAGCGGTGTTTTTTGGATTTAGGGCGGTGAATTTTGACTCCGGCACGCTTGACGACTCCCTGGAATCCTTTTCCCTTGGAAACCGCCTTCACGTCCACGAGCGCCTTCTCGGCCACTACGTCCGAAACCTTGATTTCTTTTCCCAGCATTTCCCTGGCAAAAGCCAGTTGATTCGCCAGCTTTCCGCTTAAGTGCACTTCGACCAGATCGGGCTTCTTTTCCCCGATTCCGGTGAGCTTGGGGTTCGTATGGCACAGGAGGCGGATTTCGCTTAAATCCGGGGTTTTTTCAAGGGACTCAAAAGAAAAATTTGTTTTTTTAGAATCAGTTTTCTTGGAATGGGTTTTTTTGAAGGAAGGAATCTTTTTTTCCAGTTCCTTATCGGGCTTTTCCTGCAACACATCCCCCGCCGCCAACAGCCCGTGTGGGGCGGGGAAATATCCGCGGATGCCGAATACGGTCAACGGCGGACATTCAATGACACTGCAGGGAATCATCATTTCCTGGCCAAACTTGGAGGAACCCTTGGATTGGTTGATTCCAAACACATGGGTCATTCCGGCCTTATAGCCCAGGAAGTTTAATGGTTTCACGGACTCATTTTCTTTTCCGCTCAGGGTTGGAATGGTGCGGAAGAGGGCCACATGCCGCTTGGCGCGCACGCGGGGGTAAAACCCCTTGCTTCCGGAATGCGGTTTATGTTTCTTTCCCATTTTGTATCACAACGGAACAAACAGTGTCCAAGCAGGGTAATGTGAACTAAAAATAGGACTGCCTATTTTCAGCACTTATATCCGCCCAGGTTCTGAACGGACACAGTTTGCCAACCTACTATTCCTTCATACAAACCTTTAAATACGTTATGGGGTGGATTTTGGCCTCAGCCGGCTTTCAGCATTCCCAGCAGGGTAATTCCTGCCTGCTGCCACCAGGAGGGGGTTTGAACTTCCCCGCGGGTCAGCGGAACCGGGGTGGTTCCGGGTTGGGTCCGGGAAGATTCCTCGCCGAACACGGGCACAAACGTGACCGTTCTCTGTGCACTGACCGCATTCCCGCGCACGGAGAGTTCGGCTTCAATGCGTCCGTCCGAGAAACCCTGCACCTGGAAGGGAATGCGCACGAAACGGGTTTCATTAGGCTGCAAGGTAATGGTCTGGGGTGAAGCAAACAGTTTTCCCTTAAATGCGGTCAGGGTCACTTCCAGGGAGATGCTCCCGGCCGTGTTATTATGTAGTTCCACTGCATAGCTTCCGGTTTCGCCCGCCCGCACTTCGGATGCGTACTGGGTGATTTCAACCCGGGAAACGGTTTTGGTTTCAGTGGAAAAGGTTACTTTTGTTTGCCTGGGCGAAAGCTGTTTTCCGCTCATAATGGGATAGTACGTAATGGTGAAGGGTTCACGGTATGCCGCGTTCATGGAAACGCGAAATTCCTGCACGGACT
>JACRDJ010000093.1 GCA_016218635.1 Candidatus Iainarchaeum sp. | reverse complement strand
CAAGGACGCCAAACTGGTTTCCGACATCAGGGTCTGGACCCTGCCCCTGGCATCAAAACGAAGAAAACTTTATGGAAACGGATTCGTTTTATGCGGAGACGCCGGCTCACTCATTGACCCTTTTTCCGGGGAAGGCGTCGGAAACGCCATGACCAGCGGATACCTGGCCGCTCAAACCATTGAAAAGGCATTCAAAACCAAGGACTTCTCCGAAAAAACCCTCGCCGAATACGATCAGGCCCTCTGGGACGAAATCGGGGACGAAATCAGGACCAGCCACTTCCTCCAGCGCGCGGGACGCATCAAACCCCTGCTCAACTTCATCGTCGGAAAAGCCGCCAAAAAAAAGGAAATCGCAGACATCATCTCCGGCATGCTCGGAAACGAAGAAGCCAAAAAAGGATTCAAAAGCCCGCTGTTCTACCTCAGACTGTTTTTGATGTAGAAGCAGAATTAATAATCAGAACCGAAATAAGTTAAGGTATGCCCCCGTTCAGAAGCCATCCCGAATTGTACCGCAGGCACGCCGGGACATATGCTAAATTTGGTACGGGGGGAACATTCCGCCCCGCATTCTCCACGCTCCGGGAACTAATCCAAAAACACGTGCAGGGAAACATGGCTTTGGATGTCGGAACCGGCAGCGGCCGATCCGCACGGTTCCTCAAAGAACTTGGGCTGCAAACAACCGAAGTGGACATCAGCCGGGAACAAATCAAACTGGCCAGAGAAATGGATCCGCAGGGAAAGTATCATTGGCTGAACCGTTCCAACGGGCATTGAACCGGCTTCCGGGAAAAAACTATTCACTGATCCTGTCCAGCATTGTGTTCATGGAAATGAAGAGCATTAAGGAAATGGTGAAAAGCCTGAACGGGATGAAGCGTGCCCTGAACCCGGAAAACGGGAAAATAATACTGTTGACCACCACGCCGGAAGCCTACCGGCATAACTGGATAAACTACCACGGTGCTCACCCCGGAAACCAGGAAAAAAAAGCGGGAAACGGGTAAAACTCACCATTCCCGGAACGGATGTGGTATTCTACGATTATTTATGGCACCCCGCCGATTACAGACAGGCATTCGAAAAAGCCGGGCTTGAAATCGCGGAAGAACGCCAGCCAATTGGAAACCCCAAGGACCCCGAACACTACGTTAACGAACACCGTGCGCCATTCTGGCACATTTACGTGCTAGAGCCCAAAAAGCTCACAAAAACGGTTTGACATCCCAGCAGGCATCCCGCCTCGTATTACTCATTTATCTGTATTACTCCCCCATTTTTAAATGTTTGTGAGTAATACACTTTATGGCGTACCTGGCAAAGTTCAGAAGAAACGGTAAAACCTACTTCTACCTGGCAGAAAACATACCGTTAGGCAGAGGAAAAAGAAAACAGATAAGGGAATATATAGGCAACCAACCGCCTTTGGAGTCAAAGCTCCAGGTCCTGATGGCGGCATTCGAAAAAAAAGCAGAGAAGGAAAACATCCAACTGCACGGCCACCATTACCTTAACCAGGAAGAAATAAGGGAAATTGACGAAATCAACACACGGTTCTGGAAAAGATACAAAGGATTGAATTCGACCGTGCAGGAGCAGTTCGACCAGAACTTTGTAATGGCATTCGTATACAATACCAACTCCATTGAAGGCTCCACGCTCAGCCCCCGGGAAGTCGAGCTGCTGCTGGGCGAAAACATCGCGCCAAACAAGCCGCTAAATGATGTACTGGAAGCGAAATCCGCGCAGAAAACGCTCAACTACGCCAAGGAATACCAAGGGACATTCAGCCAGGAGTTCATACAGCAAATCCATGAAATGTATTTTTCGCCCACCAATCCGGAAATAGCAGGAAAATACAAAACGCATTCAAACCGCGTAACGGGCTCACACTTCAAGACCACTCCACCAAATTTGGTGATAACCGACATGAAAAACTACCTCCAGGAATATGAACAGCAGAAAAGCAAGCTCCATCCGCTGGAACTCTCAGCATGGGCGCATTGGAAACTCGTGCGCATTCACCCCTTCCAGGACGGAAATGGCCGGACCGCCCGAATTATCATGAATTTCATTCTGCACCGAAACGGATACGCCATGATAGACATCAAAACAAAAGAAAAACAACAGTACTTCAATGCACTGGAAAAATGCCATTATGCCAACAACGGAAAAGCACTCGCAGTCCGGCTGGTGAAACGGTTCAGAAAGCAATACCAGAACGCGTTAGAATAAAATCTTAACCCCCAAAAATCCGGGCAGCGTTCAAAGGAACCGCTTGAACCGGTTCCGTTCATCTACCAATACCAACTTCGGCTTTGAAGGAGAATCCGTCCACTCAAAGGATGCAATAATGGCCTTATCGCCTTTTTTGAATTTGTGCGCGGCAGCCCCGTTCAGGGTGATTTCGCCGGACTTTCCCTTAATGACGTATGTTTCAATCCGTTCTCCACTGGAAATGTTCCACACGTGCACCTGCTCGAACTCGGCCAACCCGGCTTTCTTCATCAGCTCCACATCAATGGAAATGCTGCCGACATAATCCACATTCGCGTCCGTCACGGTAGCCGAATGGATTTTGGAGCGCAAAAAACAACGCATCAGCCCACCTTCCGGGCCACATACTGGAAGAAATCCGCTTCCGCATTAATGCCAGGAACGTAATCACTGAACCGCTGAACGGAAGAAAAATCCGCCTGCAGGATT
>JACRDJ010000094.1 GCA_016218635.1 Candidatus Iainarchaeum sp. | reverse complement strand
AACAATTCCGAGCACCATCTGGCCAAGGCGGTTGTTCTTAAAGCCCAGGCCAGCAAAGCCGTGCTGGAAGCAGTCAAGGATTTTAAGGCCGTTCCCGGAAAGGGAATCCGGGCCAGTGTGGCTGGAAAGAAAGTGCTGATCGGGAATCCGTCTTTTTTGGCGGATGAAGGGATTCCGGCGGTCTCCAAACTGCAGGCCCGTGCGGAGCCGCTCGAGCATGAAGGAAAGACGGTGGTGTTTGTTGCCTTGAACGGAAAGCCGGCGGGAATCATTGCGATAGCGGACACCATCAAACCGTATTCCCGGGAAGCGATTGAACGGCTGCAGTCCATGGGTTATGAAACCGTGATGATTACGGGGGACAATGAGCGGACCGCGCAGGCAATTGCCCGGCAGGCGGGAATCCGTTCCGTGCTGGCGCACGTGCTTCCGGAACAGAAATCCCTGGAAGTGAAACGGTTTCAGTCCGGCGGAAAGAAGGTGGCTTTTGTGGGGGATGGAATCAATGACGCGCCCGCGCTGGCGCAGGCGGATGTGGGGATTGCCATCGGGAGCGGGACGGATGTGGCCATTGAAAGCGGGAAAATCGTGCTGGTTAAAAGCGACCTGCGCGACATCATTACCGCCATGGAACTCAGTTCCTACACGCTAAGCAAAATAAAACAGAATCTTTTCTGGGCATTTGGGTATAATGCGCTGGGCATTCCCATTGCGATGGGTGCGCTTTATCCCTTCACGGGCTTTCTGTTAAGCCCCGTGATTGCGGGAGCCGCGATGGCATTCAGTTCGGTCAGCGTGGTCCTTAATTCCCTGCTCATGCGCGGATTCAAACCGAAAATGTAGGCAGCCGCCCGGGTGGGGGCGGCGCCCGCTTTTTTTCAGCACATTTTGGCGATGATCCAGCCGATGAGCACTCCGATGATTCCCCAGAGCACGGTTCCGATCACGAATACTTCCGGGGTCAGCGGGGTTTGCGTGAATACGACCCCGTTGTGCGTGAGGTAGACGGCTATCTGCCGGGTCAGTTCAGGGGCTGCAAACACGAGTATTCCGCAGATTGCGGAAATTCCCGCCAGCAATGCCCCAAACTTTAATGCAAATCCGTTGGCGTCTTTCATTTGGATGCAACCGCCCAGTTGTAGGAAACGGCGATCAGGTAACCCAGCACGGCACCGAATAATCCTCCGATTAGTACGGACCCGATCCAGCCGGTGGCCGAGAACGAGGTCACGCCGAACTGCACGGAGTTATACATCATCATCTGGTATACACCCGTCATCATGCCGGGGGCGCCCATGTATAAGCCTCCCATCAGGGCATGCAGGACCCCGCTGGCGATGGCACCCGAAACGACTGCTCCTTTCACACTGATTTTTTCCATAATGATTTCCTCCGATTAATGAAAACCGCTTTTAGTGTTCAGTGGATTCTTCCTTAATTAATCTTTCCCGGAGTTCCGGTTCCCCGGGCGCGCCCGAAAACGCGAGTTTTCCGTCAATGATGATGCCGGGCATGGAACCAAACCCGTATTTTCCGAGCAGGTCGGGCCGGTTCATTACGTTTATTTCCGTTATGTGCAGGGGCATTTCTTTGGCCAGGCGTTCGAGCATTTTTTTGGCGATTACGCATGAAGCGCAGCCCGGCGTTGAAAGCAGCAGTATCTCTGTCATGGCATTCCCTTTTTTACGAATTTTTCGGGGTTTTGTTCAAACCGGTTTTTGCACCCGGAACAGCAAAAATAGTAGGTTTCGCCCAGATAGGTGCTTTGAGCGGTTCCCGGACTCACGTTCATTCCGCATACGACGTCCCTGGTCATTTTGCATTCCTCCTTTTACCTCAAAAATACAATCCAGACACCCGCCAGCAGGATGGCTCCCGCCAGCAGTGCCACCCATGGCGTTATTCCGATGGTATTCCGGGAAGCTTCTTTGGGTTCATCGGGGTTTGGTTGATTGCCGCAGCAGTTCATTTCTTCTCCTCTTTTTTCCGGGTAGTCCGCCGGTACAGGTAAACGGTTGCCAGGATCAGGAGAGCCAGGAAGGCCCAGTCCGGAATTATTTGGGCGGTTTCCAGCACGCGGGTCTGAACCTGTTTGAGCAGCATGGCGAATGCAATCTGTTCGGAGGATGCGGCCGTAATCTGGTTGGTGAATGCGGCGGCCAGCGTGAAGAGGCCGATGATGGTCAGGATGCTTCCGGAAAGCAGGCTGGTGGAATGCATTTCCATGCGTTTTCCGAAAAGGTTCAGGCTGAATGTTTTTCCCTTAATGAAGGGGCTTTCAGCCAGGTTGAATTTTTCCCAGAACAGTGCCAGTAGCACCAGGGGGATCACCATGCCGAGTACGTAAGCCCAGCCCAGGAAGAATGCCTGAATGAATGAGGCACTGATGAGGGAGAGGGTGAGCACGCCGGCCAGGACCGGAAGACAGCAGGAACTGGCGAAACCCGAAAAGAGCCCGAGCTGGTACACGGTCAGAATATCCATTTTTTCCATGCTGGGCGTTTTGGGTTTGAATGGCATGGCGAGCGTCCGGCCGGCCAGGGTAAAGATTCCCAGCAACAGCATGAACAGGCCGCCGGCAATGAATATTTCCGTGTGAAACTGGGTGGCCAGCTGTCCGAGTCCGGCAAGCCCCAGGCCGATGGGCAGGAGAACGGTGGCCAGGCCGAGCATGAACACCAGCGTCATTTTCAGTATCTGTTTTTTTTCCTTGAGGGCAAACGCGAAGTAGGCCGGCAAAAGAAAGGTAATGCAGCAGGGCGCGAAGAAGGCGACGGCCCCGCTGAGGAACGCGGCCAGCACGGATGCGGCCACAAAGCCCGCTATCATGGAGTGCCGGCTCCCTGGGCCGAAAGCCCGGTTTTGATGCTGTTGAGGATGAAATCCACCGGAACATACATGGTGCCGGTTCCCCCTGAATGGTGGTCTCCGTTTTGAGGGGGCTTGTAGGCACTATACCTCCACCGGATGGTTCCCTGTTTGTCTATCAGCACGAAAACGTGTCCGGGCCGTTCACCGGGATGCATGCTGTCCTGCAGTACGTCATACTTGGCGGATGCACTGAGGCTGTTGTCATAGAGCAGGGCGGAGCTGATTCCGTACTGGGCCTTGGCCTGTGCCAGTGCTCCGGGCGGGTCCACGGTAATCATCACAATCTCGGTGTCGAGCGCGTCAAATTCCGCTTTCTGTTTTTCGAGGTCCACCTGCTGATACCAGCAGGGCGGGCACATGATTCCTTCCTGAAAGTAGAGCAGGACGTTTTTTTCTCCTTTGAGTTCGGAGAGTTTGAATTCCCCGCCTCCCACCATGGGAAGCGAGAAGTCAGGGGCCTGATCGCCTTCCGCAAACCCGGCCGGGGTATTCCCATTGGCCGTGGCCAGTCCCCATCCAATAAGTCCTGCCATCAGTATGATTCCGATAAAGGGCAGTATTTTTCCCAGCAGTTCCTGATTGTTCATTTTTTGGCCTCCTTAGTAGCCGAACAGGGTCCAGCCCGGATGCATGGCTTTCTGCATCAATACATAGGCAATCACCAATGCCAGAATCCAGAAACCGTTCTTGACCCATGGCTTGTATTTTTCCCACTCTAATGACATGATTTCTCCCCCTTCCGGCTGCTCCAATAACCCATAACCAGGTGAGAGCCGATGCAGGCAACGAGCGCAAGGCCATACACCCACCAGCCACTAAAGCCGAGCAATTGAAGCGCGATGAGCAGAACTACCGGGAACATGCAGCAGACGGCCATCTGGGCCAGGTGATTGGATCTGAATTCGTTCCCGATTTTTTCAATCATGATTTTTTCCCCGTTCAGCTTCCGGCCCGTGCCGTTTCCACGACCTCGTTTTTGTTCAGGTCCCAATAGCCGATTCCCGAGATGGCATCCGGCCTGCGGAAGACGAAAATGTTTCCGTCTTCAAGGCTTCCGATCTGCAGCCAGTTCTCCGGGAATCCGGCATAAACGTTCAGGTCCCCGGAAAGCATGAATGCGGGAAGTTTTTCCAGCCGGTATTTTTCCACGAGGGCCCTTCCTTCCGTTGAATCATAGCGGATGGTTTCCTCTTCGGCCGGGTTTATTCCGAATGCATTCTGCAGGATTTCCGTGAAGACAGCTCTTGCATCAAATACGCCGTTTTGGTCCGGCACGGAAACAAACACGGCCTTAAGCATTCCGCGGACCCGGCCGGTGGCGGTTTCCCGGTAGGGGGGAGGAATGTTCCTCAGAACCAGGGTGCCATCCGCTTCGCTGCTTCCCAGGGCCGGCCAGTTCTGGGACAGGACGGCGGCCTTGCCGGTTTCGCCTTCAAGCAGGAGGGCCGGTATTTTTTCAATCCGGTACTTTTCAATCAGTTCTCTGGCCTCATCCGAATTCATGTCGAGGCTTTTTTCCGCCGTAATTTTTATTTCAGGAATCTGCCGAAGCTGCCCGACGAGCGGTAGGAGGGAAACCAGGCTTTCTTTCTGGGCGGAATTAATCAGTGTAATGCGGATTTCGGCCGGAAGGGGCGCCGGTGGAGTGGGCACGGCATTCTGGCCGGTGGAGAGGAGAATGTTCCGCTCATTCAGTTTTCCGGCCGTTTCCTGAATGGTGATGATTCCATACAGGGATACAAGCAGTGCAGCGGCCGCGATGAGGCCGATTGCGGTGAAAATTTTTTTCACGTCAGTCATGGTTTTTTCCTCCAGTATTAAAGGCATTTAGCGTACCGGTCCGGGTGGTGGCTGAGGTGGTCTTTCCATTCTTTCGGGTCGGTTCCTGCCGGGACCGCGCAGATGTCATCCGGATTTTCCTGTGCCGTCAGTTTTTCAAAGTTCTGGGCAGTGTTTTCGGTTTTCCGGGCTTCGCCGGGGAATGAAAGGAACAGAAGGATGATTCCGGCTGCCAGCGTAAGGACCAGCAGGGCGGCAATTGTTTTTTCATTGTCCATGATTAATTCTATTTCATTACGGAATTACAAAAGCTTTACATTGAATGTAAAGCATTGTTTATTTAAACCTTTCATCAGGGGTGGGGGGAAAGAATCAGAGTTTCTGCCGTATGGGCTGGATGTCGAGGCCTTCTTTCATGAGCTGATTGTCAAGGCGCATTTCCTCGATGGTGTCCAGCTCTTCAAGGTGCACGGGCAGGAGGCCGAAGAAGCCCGCGCGGATGGAGTGCAGGAATCTTTTCGCATTGAAGAACCCGCTTTTGATGTGGAGCAGTTCGTGCATGAGCACGATCCGCAGTTCTTCTTCATTGAAGTTTTGAATCATTCCGGTTGAAATGAAAACTGTTTTTTTGAGTGCGGAGACCACGAATGCCATCCGGGTCGCATCCTCGAAAATGTAGAGTCCCGGCGTTCTGATTCCGATCCGGGCCGAACATTCCGCCAGCATTTCCTCAATCCGGCTGTCCTGGTGTCTTTTGAGGCCGATCTGTGCTATGAAGGGGGTGAACAGGTAGGAGGTGGCAAAGAAAATGAGGGTGAGGAACAGGGCGCTGGTGTGAACGGCGTTGAATATGCCGGCATCATGGTTTCCGGAAGCAAGCAGCAGGGTGATGAGGAGGGAAAAAATGCCGGTCAGCAGGACGGCCTTGAGGAGGAGGCTGATTTTCATGGAGAGCTTCCGCTGGAAAAACATGAGGGCGATGGCGCTTGCGGCGATGAGTGCAATCAGGAAATAGTTGAGGTAGGCGATGGGGGCGCCCTGGGCGATTACGCAGCTGTTGACGCATGCCAGTTCTGATGCCACATTCAATCCTCTTTACATGTTCTTTTTGAGATAGGCGATGGACGGTTCCCCGAAGGTTGTTTTCAGGAACCGGACAAATTTTTTGGAAATGCTGTTGGCGAGCTCTTCCTTGGAGACCTTGGTGCCGTACTTGTACTTAAGGCCTCCCTTGCCCTTCTCAATTTCGCGTTCCACCAGTCCGCGCGAGTACATGCGGTCCATGGTCACGGAGACCGTGGTGTAGGCGACGTTGTTTTTCTTCTTGATATAATCATAGACGTCCCGGCAGGTTTTCCGGTTCCCGTCCTGCCACATGCACTCCATAATGTCCGCCTCCAGTTCCCCTACGATGGAATGGAGTCCTTTCCTGTTGAAGCTTATTTTTGAAACGTCCATGGGCATCCCGTTATTGGTAATACATAATGTGCCCTGCAATACCTTTAAAAACGTAATGCTTTACACTAAATGTAAAGCTTTACCATGGAGTGAATTT
>JACRDJ010000095.1 GCA_016218635.1 Candidatus Iainarchaeum sp. | reverse complement strand
GAAAAGAATTCGGAAAAATAGACGGACTCACCATCGGCATTGCCGGAGACCTCCGCTTCGGGCGGACCGCGCACTCCCTGGCACTCGGACTCTCCAAATTCGGCCGGATTAATCTTCACTGCATTTCACCCGCCTACTTTTCAATGCCTTCATCCATCATGGAGGCCATTAAGGAAAAAGTAAGCGTACAGGAAACCGAAAGCATTCAGTCCGCGCTGCCCAAACTGGATGTGCTCTACATGACCCGCATTCAGGAAGAACGCATCCCGCCCGGAATCGACGTAACCGAATTCAAAAACAATTACCAAATCCGGCCCCGAATGCTTTCTTCGGCCAAAAAACACCTGCGCATTATGCACCCCCTTCCCCGCAACCAGGAAATCCACGCCGACATGGATTCCACTCCGCACGCGCTTTACTTCCGTCAGGCCGCCAACGGGCTTCCCGTACGCGAAGCCATTCTCAGCCTAATGATTAAACAAAAAAAGCCCCCAAAAGGCCTGAATCAAAAAAAAAGGAATCCGGATGCTTGAAACTAAACTCTGGAAACTCACCCTTTCGAGTCCCCTTATTCTGGCATCGGGAGTGGTATGGGACCGCATTCCGCAGGCTCTTCAGTGCGCCAAGGCCGGAGCCGGAGCCATCATTCCCAAAACCATCATGGACAAACCCCGTGCAGGACACCCGCAACCCAACCTGGTTCGCCTCGAAACCGGGTTACTGAACGCCATCGGACTCCCGTCTCCGGGGTACCTGAACATGGGAACCAAGTGGGCGGAAATGGAGGAAATCAAAAAATTCAGTCACCTCTTTTATTCCATCGGCTCGGATGAATCCACCGGGTTCAAGAAAGTGGCCATGGAAGTGGTCAAACACAAGCCTTCCGCCATCGAAGTGGACATTTCCTGCCCCAACGTGGAAGGCGGAGGCGCCCAGTTCTCGGCCTACGCGGATCAGTCCGCCCAAATCATCCGGGAAATCAAATCCGTTTCCGAAGGCATTCCCGTCATCGCCAAACTCACGCCCGCCACCTGTTCGGTGACGGAAATCGGGCTTGCCTGCGAGAAAGCGGGCGCGGATGCGCTTACCGCCACCAACAGCATGCCCGGAATGGCCATCAATGCCGAAGAACATGCACCCGTGCTTTCATTCAAGAGCGGGGGATACACGGGCGCCGGACTCAAACCCATTTCATTGAAGTGCGTCTATGATCTTTACTCGC
This sequence comes from Candidatus Iainarchaeum sp., assembly GCA_016218635.1. Taxonomy (GTDB): domain Archaea; phylum Iainarchaeota; class Iainarchaeia; order Iainarchaeales; family JAFGBZ01; genus JACRDJ01. The sequence continues at coordinate 28,338 of JACRDJ010000095.1, read as the reverse complement.
ACGTGAAAATTCCCATCCTGGCCTCCGGAGGCGCCATGAACGGATTGGACTGCATTGAATTCCTGCAGGCAGGAGCCAGCGCCGTACAATTAGGCACACTCATCATCCAGAAAGGTCCCACCGCATTCACGTCCGTCAACGCCGAAATCACGGAATGGATGAAAGCACACCGCTACAAAAAAATCAGCGAACTGGTCGGGATCGCACATGAATGAATGGGTGCTTGCAAACGGAAAAACATTCATTCACGGACAGATTACGGAATCCCACCTCGGCATCCGAAACGGGAAAATTTCAGAAATCAGCGAAAAAGAAATTCCCGGAAAGAAAATCATTGACTGCACGGGCCAGATCATCCTTCCCGGCGCCATTGACCTGCACGTGCACTTCCGCGTGCCCGGAGCCGAGCACAAGGAAACATGGGAAACCGGCAGCAAGGCGGCCGTGGCCGGCGGAGTCACCACCGTTTTTGATATGCCCAACACTGCACCGCTTACCACCACCAACCGAATTCTCCGGCAAAAAATGAATTTAATCAAAAACAATTCCTACTGCAATTATGGCCTTTATCTGGGCGGAACCGGAACCAACCTGAAAGAAATCCGGCAGACGCCCGCGAATGCCATCAAACTCTACCTGGGTTCCAGCACCGGCAACCTCTTAATCCAGAACCGGCTGAAAGAAACGTTCCAGGCCGCCCGGAAGAAAAACAAACTCATTGCACTGCATGCTGAAAACGAGGAATGCATCCAAAAAAACAAAATGCATTACCTGAATCCGACCCTAAAAGACCATAACCGCATCCGCAGCCCCGAATGCGAACTTCAGGCAGTTCAGGATGCACTGGAACTCCAGCAAAAAACAATGGCCCGCGTGCATTTCGCGCACGTTTCTTTGCCCGAAAGCGTGAAACTGATCCGCGAAGCACAAGAGGAAGGGCGGACGGTTTCATTCGAATGCAGCCCCCAGCACCTTTTTCTCAACGAAACCCATCTGAAGAAACTCAAAAACTTCGGGAAAGTGAACCCGCCCCTGCGCTCTAAAAGTTCCCAGCAGAAACTGCTCAAACTGCTGTACGCCCAAAAAATCCAGTGCATGGCCTCGGACCACGCCCCGCACACGGTGGCCGAAAAACAACTGCCGTATTCCCAGGCACCCAGCGGAATTCCCGGTGTGCAGACCCTGCTTCCCCTGCTGCTCAATGAAGTGGCCCAAAAAAGAATCCCGTTAACGTATCTGGCGAAAAGTACCAGCGAAATTCCCGCCCGGCTCATGGGGCTCACGAAAAAAGGGTTCATCCGGAAAGGGTTTGATGCGGATCTCACCATCATGGATTTAAAGACCAAGAGCGTTATCAGAAACGGGGACCAGTTCAGCAAATGCGCCTGGACCCCTTTTGACGGATGGAAGCTGAAAGGAAAAATCCACACTACGCTGGTGAACGGAAAAATCGCATTCAGCAACGGAAAGTTTTTGGAAAAAACGGGGAATGGGTGAATAAATGAAATCGTTGGCCGAAGAACTCTTTGACGTTGAAGCCGTGAAGTTCGGCGAATTCACGTTAAAGTCCGGGCTTAAGAGCCCGATTTACATTGATTTGCGCATCCTGGTGGCCTACCCGGAAGTGCTTAAAAAAATCGCGCACGTGATGGGCGAACAATGCAGGAAACTCAAATTCAGCGTGATTGCCGGAATCCCGTACGCAGCCCTCCCGATTGCGACCGCCATTTCCCTGGAATTCGGATGGCCCATGATTTACGCCCGAAAAGAAGCCAAGGAGTACGGAACCAAAAAACTGATTGAAGGAAAGTACAGCCAGGGGCAGACGGTGCTGGTCATTGATGACCTCATCACCACCGGCGGATCCAAATTCGAGACCATGGCACCGTTAAAAGAAGCCGGGCTCTACGTGAAAGACGTGTGCGTGCTCATTGACCGCGAACAGGGCGGAAAAAAGGAACTCGAAGCCCAGGGAGTCCGCCTGCATGCAGCCCTCACCATGACCCAGATCCTAAACGACCTCCGCAAGGCAGGAAAAATAACCGAAGGACAGGTTAGTTCCATTCAGAACTATCTGAAGAACCCGTCAGGATGGAAACCATGACATTCACGGAAGCGCTCCGGATAGCCGCCGAGGAAATGAAATCCGTTGCCTGCTTCGGGCTTGACCCCGTGCTCGAACGCATTCCCATCCGGGAAGGAAATCCCGGAGAACGCATTGAATCGTTTTATTCCGGCATACTGGACAAAATGAAGGCCGAGAATGTTTTTCCGGGCGCATTCAAACCCAATTACGCATTCTTTGCCCAGTACGGGTTTGACGGACTCTATGCCCTGCAGGCCGTGATACGCAAAGCCCAAAGCACTGGGGTTCCGGTGATTCTGGATGTAAAGCGCGGAGACATCGGAAGCACCTCTACGGCATATGCCCGGGAAGGGTTTGAGTTCTGGGGCGCGGATGCGCTCACGGTTTCCCCGTTCATGGGAACGGATTCCGTTCAGCCATTCATTGAATTCACCGAAACCAAACCGCAGGGCATTTACGTACTCAACCGCACCAGCAACAGCGGGGCAAAGGATTTTCAGGGTCTTAAAATGGGTTCATCCCCGTTGTTCATGAAAGTCAGCCGGAAAATCGCGCAATGGAGCGCGCTGGCACCCGGAAACGTGGGCGCAGTGGTGGGAGCCACCAACCCAAAGGAACTCAGGCAAATTGTTTCCTTTTATGCGAAACAAAAGAATCCGGTCCCGTTGCTGATTCCAGGGGTCGGAACGCAGGGAGCAGACGTGAAAGAAGTGATGGAATCCCTCCGGAAATCCAGATATGATCTGTCCCTTGCGCGCATTAATTCCTCTTCCGCACTCAATTACGCGTACGAAAAAACGAATTCATCCGATTATGCGGGCGAGGCCGTGAAAGCGCTCAAAAAACTCAATCAGGAAATCGGGTTCGGAGAAAAAAGGAAACTAACCCAATGACCCGCTGGTTTCCCCGAATAATTGTGGGGCTGGTGGTGGCCCTGTTTGCGTTTTATTACTTTGTCTGGATGGGGCGGCCCTTGGGGCTCAATTACCTGAATGCCGTGTTGGCATTCTCTTCCGTGTTCGTGATCGGTTATTCATTCCTCCTAGGCCCCCTGGCCCGGTTCATTCCGTTTTTCACCCATTTCCTGTCTGACCGCAAAGCGTTCGGATTGATGGGTTTCTCGCTGGCGGCCACACATATTTTTCTTTCCGGCCTGGTGCTCCTGTCGCATGCTCGGACAATCACGCTGGCTGATGCGGTTTCCATTGCGGTGGCGGCGCTTGCATTCATGATTTTCACCTTAATGGCAGTGACATCCACACAAGCCCGGGAGGAAAAACTGGGGTATGCGAACTGGAAAAGCCTTCAGCGCACCGGGTATCTGGCATTCGCGATGGTGTTATTGCATGTGGCCCTCCTCGAACAGGGAATTTTCTTCTCCCGCCTAACCGGCCAGCTGGCGATTGGATTCATTCTGCTGGTCCTGCTGCTGCGGGCCATCGCAGGGGTTCTTGAAAAACCCGCTCCTTCGGTTTAAAAACGGACCCGGCACCCAGTGATACGGACATCCGATAGGTTACTTTATTAATGTTTTCAGGTTTTTGCTAGTAGATGGCCTCCGCAACTCCTGTGATCGAGCTGCAGAAAGTTTCCAAGGCCTATGTGATGGGGGAAACCGAGCTGCAGGTGCTTAAAGGCATTAATCTCCGCATTATGGAGGGGGAGATGGTTTCCATTATGGGGCCTTCCGGCAGCGGAAAAACGACGCTCTTAGACGTATTAAGCGCACTCCTGCGGCCCACGAGCGGGGAAGTATTCATTAAGGGCCGGCCCATTTCGAAAATGAATGATGCCCAGCTGGCCCAAGTGCGCGGAAAGACCATTGGATTCATTTTCCAGGCGTTTCACCTGATTCCACGCATGAGTGCGCTCGAAAACGTCATGCTGCCCATGTTTTTTCAGGGAATTCCGTTAAAGGAACGGGAAAAAATCGCCGGGGAAAAACTGAAAATGGTGGGCCTCCAGGACCGAATGGATCACAAGCCCAGCCAGTTAAGCGGCGGACAACGTCAGCGGGTGGCCATTGCGCGTGCCTTGGTGAATGACCCGGACATGATTGTGGCGGACGAACCCACCGGAAACCTGGACTCGCGGTCCGGCGAACAGGTACTGCAGATCATCCAGGAGCTTCACGAAGAACACGGAAAGACCGTGTTGATGGTCACGCATGACCCTACTATCGGAAAGATGGCGGAGCGCCGGATTGGCCTTCTCGACGGGCAGGTCATTTCGGACACACACAGGGAATAAAAAATAATCTTTACTGAAAAACAAGGGGGAAAGAAAAATGAACAAAATACTGGTTTTGCTTGCACTTGGCATCCTGATGGGAGGTGCATTTGCCGCCAATTTCAAGGTGAATGCCTACAATTACTCGCCCGCGCCCGTGACGGCGGGAGAAAAGTTCACTTTCTGGGTGCAGATCCAGAATGATTCCGGAACGGACGCCGGAAAAACACTGGTTGGCATCGAACCCGAATATCCGTTCACGCTGGTGGAAGGCCAAAAAGACACCCAGGAAGTTGCATCGGTTAAAGCCAGTCAGATCGCCATTTTCAAGTTTGAACTGAACACGGATTCCAAGACCCTGAGCGGGACCTATAATCTGAAAGTGCGTTTCGGCGAAGGAAAATTCGAGAAAAATGAACTCAATGCGATTGACGTGAAGGCCCGCGCGCCCGACATTCAGCTGGTGGGCAGTTCAGAGAACCAGCTCGAACCCGGTCAGGCCAAAGAATTCGTATTATCCTTCAGAAACAACGGTCAGGACACGGCCAAGGACATTGTAGTGGAATTCACCGAAGACCGGACCGTAACCTCAACCGGAGTAGTGGTCGAACGGGAAGTGGTTCCGCTGAATTCGGCGGCCACCTACATTGCGGAAATGACGCCCGGCGGGGAAGGAAGAGCCCAAATGACCTTAAGCGCCAACCCGGCGGCTCCCCTCAAGAATTACACCCTGCCCGTCAGGATCTCATTCAAGGACTCGAAAGGGACTGAGTACACCAGCACGGCCTATGTGGGCGTGCGCGTGAAAGCCCAGGCCGAAATGGAAGTCATTGTGGGAACCATTCAGCCGAAAGCCATTCCGGGCGGAGAAGGCGAAATAGCCTTTGATTTGTTCAACACCGGCGCCGGAACGGCCTCCTTTGTTTCCCTCGAAATCCTGGCCCCCGAAAACGGAATCAAACTCGACAAAACCGAGTCATTCATCGGAACCCTGGAAGCCGATGACTTTGATTCATTCAAAACGAAATACAAAGTGCCTTCCACCCTGGCTCCCGGCAACTATCCCCTCACGGTAAGGCTCTCGTTTAGGGACGGAGAAAACAACAAGATAACCGTGGACAAAAGCGTGGAAGTGCCGGTGCTAAGCGCCCAGGAAGCCGGAAACGCAAACGGAGGAATCGTAGGAATGATTCTGGGAGCGCTTGGCGGACTGCTGGTGCTAATCGGACTGATCAGCACTGCCCGATGGGTTCTGAGCCGGCTGCAGAAAAAGTGACCGGCCAATCAATCAAGGTATGCGTGCTCCATGAACCTGCTGGATTTGGCCGGCATCGCCGTCCGCAATACGTTAAGCCAAGGACTCCGCAGTTACCTCACCATTCTGGGCGTCATCATCGGAATCACCACCATCATGGTGCTGGTTTCACTGGGGCAAGGGCTTAATACGGCCGTTGAAAAACAGTTCCAGTCCATCGGCCTGAACACCGTGATGGTGGAGCCCGGCTCCGCCGAAAACTTCATCACCAGCGCCCTCGCCAAGCTGCGGGAAAAAGACATCTCCATCATTGAATCCATTCCCGGAGTCCAGTCCGTTTTTCCATTATATGAAACCTCCGGCACCATCACGCGCGGAAACGAATCCAGCACCCTGTTCATTGTCGGCGTCAACGGAAACGATTTCGCGGAACTGGAACGAACCGGATACGTGAACATCCAGGAAGGCAGAAATCTTTCCCCAGGCGACAAATACGCCATGGTCATCTATGATTCCTTCGCGAAAGACGCATTCAAGAACCCCCTGCAACTGCGCGAAAAAGTGGAAATGAAGGGAAAAAAATTCAGGATTGCCGGAATCTCCAAACCATCCCAGGCCATCGGCGGCGGACTGATCACCAACATCGCCTTCATGCCTTCCGACACCGTGAAAGAACTGTTCGGGGAAAAAAACCCGACTGAAATCGCGGTCACGGTTGCCGACAAAGACCTCATCGGCAGCGTCTCGGCCCGCATGGAAGACCGCCTGGAACGCGCGCACGGGGAAAAAGACTTCTACCTTCTTTCCGCGGCCCAGCTCCTTGACACCGCCAAAAACGTGCTTGGAATCATCCAGCTCTTCCTGCTCGGCATTGCCGGAATCTCGCTCCTGGTGGGCGGAATCGGCATCATGAACACCATGATCATGAGCGTCATCCAACGAACCCAGGAAATCGGACTCATGAAAGCCATCGGGGCAACCCATACCCAAATCCAGACGCTTTTCCTCATCGAAGCCGCCACCATCGGACTGCTCGGAGGAATCATCGGAGTTTGCATCGGTTACCTCTTCTCGCTCATCATTTCAACAGTAGCCCGTGCGCAGGGCATTGAACTGGACCTGACCATTTCCGCATTATCCGTGGCCGGCATTTTCGCGTTCGCATCCGGCGTCGGAATCGTTTCCGGGTTCATTCCCGCCCGCCGGGCCGCCGAACTCGACCCCGTCAACGCATTGAGGTACGAATAACATGATCGGATACTCGTTCACCGACGTCACCGAAGTGCTGGGGAATGCGATCCGTGACCTCAAGAGCCAGAAACTTCGCAGCACGCTCACATTACTGGGAATCATTGTAGGAATCGCGGCCATCGTAACCCTCATTTCGGCCGGAGAAGGGCTGAATTCCTCCATCAACCAGCAGTTTGAAAAAATCGGATCCAATACCCTCATCGTGATTCCCGGAAGCGGATTCAGCACCTCCCTGATCACCAAACTGCAGGAAAAAGACCCCGAACGCAATAAAGCCATCCCCGGCGTGGCGTTCGCCGTTCCCCTCTACTACTCGACCGCCCAGTCCACCGTGAAATCCGAAAACAAGACCCTGCTCCTGGTCGGAATCAATCCCTCCGACCAGCCCCAGCTGGAACAGGTGGGAATCATGGACATCAATGAAGGAAGGGTTCTCAGCGACGCCGACCAATACGCAGTCCTCCTTGGAAAAAACGTGGCGGAAAAAGTGTTCGCCGACCCGCTGACGGCCAGGCAGAAAATGGAAATGCCGGGCCACTCCTTTAAAATCGTCGGAACCAACAAAGGCTCCCAGGGGTCGTTCGGGGGAATCTATGACAGCGCCGCATTCATTAACAGCAAAACCTTCAAGGAACTCATCGGAACCCTGCAACCCTCCCGCATCCTGGTGAAAACCCAGGACCAGTCCCTCAACGAATCCGTCAAGGAAAAAATCAGGACCCAGCTCAAGCGCGCGCACGGAGAAGAAGACTTCGCTGTCATGTCCGCGGACAGTATCGCGGAAACCGCTTTTGCGGTCCTGAACATTGTTCAGCTGGTGCTCGTGGGAATCGCCGCCATTTCATTGGTGGTCGGCGGAATCGGCATCATGAACACCATGATCATGAGCGTCATCCAACGCACATCCGAAATCGGACTCATGAAAGCCATCGGAGCAACCCACAACCAGATCCGCACCCTGTTCCTGATTGAAGCCGGAACCATCGGGTTGGTGGGAGGAATCCTGGGAACCATTCTGGGCTACATTTTCACCGCCGTCATTTCCCTCATCGCCACCCAAAACGGGTTCGCCATCCCCTTAATCCTTAACCCCGCCCTCATTGCCGGAGCCCCCTTGTTTGCAGCCATCATCGGCATGGTTGCCGGAACCTACCCCGCCATCCAGGCAGCCAAACTCGACCCCGTAGTGGCACTCAAAACCGGGAATTAAATGCGGCAGAAGAAAATGAGTTTATAGCTTATCATAAACATTTTTTCGGAGCCCTACCGAGAGTGCCGTAATCGTTTTCTTTCCAAAATGAATGAGTGCAATCACCCGGAAAGAACCCACCCGCAGTTTGAACAATTCATTCCCGGTAAGCCGCTCAAAAAAAAGAAGCGGGTTTTCCTGAGAAACCCTTGATTTTTCCTTAATCCGCTCCCGTTCCGAAGACTGAAGCTTTTTCAGCTCCTTCGCGAAGCGTTCCGTGACCAGCAACTCAAACAATTCAGATGCCCCACTTCTGTTCGGCCTCTTTGAGGCTGAGCACACGGCCGGCCTTAAGGTCCTTAAGTGAATCCTCAATCTGGCGGATTTCATCCTTGGACAAAGCATTTTCCTCTTTGGCAATCCGGACAAGGCGCCGGATCACATCCGCATAACTCTCATTCTTCGTACTCTTAAGTTCATCCAAATCCAATTTCAGTTCCCGTTCCACCCGCAAGGTCGTTGTATCCATAAATTCACCTAAATATACAGATGTATACAATCATATATAAACTTAACAGGCCACTGGCCACTAACCGGCTTTCAGCCAGACAAACCACTATACCACAACATTAATTACCCCCCCCCCCCCAGACACTATACTTTCATTCCCGTGAAGGAGGAATGAAAATGAAATGGGTCGGAATCGGATTAATCGGAATATTACTGATATTAAGCGGGTGCACGCAAATACAGGGAGGGAACAGCACGGGGGAGGCGGTTGCGTTGCCATCCAGTGGAAAGATTGTTCAGGCAACTATCCTTGACCAGTTGAAGGGGTTGCAGTGTAACTCAATCAGCGCGCTTAATGGAGAAACCGCTCAACAAAGGTGCACCGCTACCGGAATGGGAACCGCAATGTTGGAAGGTTATCGGTTTGATGAATACTTCTATGCATCGACAAACGGAACCTGCACCGGAGGCATAGTTTCAATAGGGAACTTAATTGACTCAATACGCACGCCCCGCACATATCCACTCCGACAAACTTCTTCCTGCTTTAGGGCCGGGGATAGTGGAACAATACAGGGAATTATAAGCTCGGTATATGACACAAGGTTTATTGAAGAATACTCGGTTCTTTGTTGTAAGTAAACCCGGAAACCCTTTCCGGGGCCCCTTTTCTTTTTTTGGTTCAGGTCTTCCGGGCGGGTTCGTTAATTCCCTTAATCCGGATTGCGTGCCTTTGCTTGATTTCACGATAAGCATACTCTTCCGAACGAGCATGAAAACGGACGCCCGGATTCAACAACCTGCCCTTAAGATCTTTCATAACAATCTTCCAAATAGACCAACAAAACACCGTTTAAGCCTTTCTTCCCGCCAGCACCATGAAGCTTTCCTGGCGGAGTCCGAAGGAGAGATCGGCTTTCAGGGCATTCAGCAGACTCAATGGCTTCTGAATGGCGGGCGACGCCTGCTCGAATTCCAACCCTTCCTGCGCAAACCATTGCCTTAAATCGTTCACCAGCAGGTGATGCTCGAGTGGATGCAGGTATTTGTCCGCGAGCCAGATGCGCTGCTGGGCGGAAAACGTTTTCTGCGGAGAAAACCATTTATGCGCGAGTGAAAGGCGTTTTTCTTCATCCGCGACCGCCAGCGAAAGCAGCAATCCGGCAAGACGGGTACGCAGCCGCCCCCACGCGTGATAGACCCCGACCACCACTACCCCGCCGGGCCGGGTGACGCGGCAGAGTTCCGAGAAAGCCTTGCGGGGATTCTGCGTGTGATGAATGCATCCCAGCGAGAAAACGTAATCAAAAGAACCGCTTTCAAACGGCAATTTGAGAACGTCGGCAGACTCAAACGAAACGTTCATTAAACCGAATTTTTCGGCGTTTCTTCGGGCAATCTGGAGGGAAGCGCTGCTTACGTCCACGCCCATGACCCGCGCATGCGGGCTTAAGGCAAACCCGCACGAGAATTCGCCGGTACCGCAGCCGGCTTCCAGGATGCGGGAGCCTTCCGGAAAAGAATCCGGTTCCATGCCCGCCAGGCGGGAAATCCATTGCGCGTTCTTGAAGAGGTTTTTGCGGGAAAAAATGGGCTTGGAGGGGTAAGGAAAGGATTCGTAGAATCGTTTGACGGAGTCAGGCATCAGAATCCCGCATCCCAAGAATCAGGTGCAGCCAGCCAGGCTCTTTAATTGTTCCATTGGAACAATCTCATAAAGCACCCGGTTTTTGACTACCATGGCCGGCGCGGAAGAAACCCCGTACTGTTTTTTGAGGAGTTCGGAAAACTCGAATTCATCGCTTTGCGCGGGAAATGCAAAAATGCGCACGCTCGGGCATTCTTTTTTGAGGGATTCGAACTGGGTGACCATGGCATCGCAGAGGGCGCATTCTTTTTGGTTGGGAAAAAAGTAAAGAACCGGCTTTATGTTCATGGAGCAGTATTTGGAGGCATTCTGGAGGTCAATCCATAACGACATGCTGGCGAGGAGGTACTGGCGTTTGACGGGGTCGCTGGAAGTGACGAACGTTTTTTCCTGAAGGGATTCAAGCCGGAAGAAGAGGTCATAGATGCGGTTAAGCTGGCGGGAAATCTGTTTCTCGAAAATCACGCAGGTGTCCGGGTCCAGCGTGCCCAGATAGGCCTGCAGAATCTTGTTCGCCTGCTGGTCTTCATAGAGTGCGGTGATGTCCTGGGAAAGCTGGTTACGCATGGAGGATTCCTGCAGGTTCACCACCGAGAAAACTATTGCAAAAATGACAACGGTCACCAGGGCTGCCACTAAAAAGATACTCTTTCCCATATTGGCCGGGCCCCCCGAATTTCGCGGATGATTCCGCGCAAATACACGAGCGCAATGAAGTACGGATAAAGCGTGAACTGGAATAAAAGCGGAAGCAGGTCATCGCGCTGAACCCGGTATCCGGCCAGGCGAAGGCCCAGAAAATAGGCAAACGAAACAACCGCCAGGGTGGCAATGAAAAAATAAAGCTGGGTTTCAAGGGTAAGATCAATGGGCGGCAGGGCGAGAAGGTTTCCCGAAAAAAACAGAATGGAACCGAAATTCAGCCATTCCAGGAGGCTGGAAGCCAGCAGCAGCGTCACCCGCAGCAGGACCACGATCATCAGCAGCTCAACCATGAAAAGGTAAGGAAGCCCGAAAAACCCAAGCTCGGGATTGGTTGAATTAAAGAACAGCCGGCGGTACAAAATGAGATTGTATACCCGGCTGCGGTACCAGCGGTCCCGTTGCTTGGCCAGCTTGGGAAGAGAGTCCGGAACATCGGTTTCCGAGCAGGCCTGCATGCAGGCTTTTATTTTGTATCCGTGCGCCTGAAGGCGGAGGCCGATCTCCATGTCTTCCGCCAGATTCCGGGTATCAAAATAATAACCCACGGTCTGCAGGGCACTCCGCCTGAAAACCGTCAGCGGTCCGGTCACATACGACATGGAATTCAGGGAAGAAAGAACCGCATGCCAGTAACCGAATGCAATCAGGTACTCCAGGTTCTGGACTTTCTGAATGAAGGTCCTCCGCTGGTCCGGAACAATGCGTCCGTTCACGGCCCCCACGGCCGGGTCATCGAGATAGCCCACCAGTTTCATCAGCACATCCGGCTCCGGGTAGGTGTCCGAATCAATGCAGACCACCGCCTCCTCGGAAATAAGATTCAGCCCGTCATTGAGGGCAAACCCTTTTCCCCGATGGGGAAGCTCCAGCAATTCAATGCCGTTCATTTCCCTGAGCATATCACGGGTTCCATCCGTGCTCCCGTCATCCGCCACAATAATGCGGAACGGCAGCGGATAGGCAAGGGCCTGAATGGATGAAATGCATTTGCGGATGGTGTTTTTGGAATTAAAGCAGGGAACCAGGACTGCCAGTGAATACGTGTGATTGAGGGACCGCACCGCCGGTTCCTCGGGATTCTGCAGATAAATCAGAACAAACAGAACGGTCAGATAAAGCAGAATGAAATTAACCCCGATCATCACTGCATAAAGGGGAAGCATAAAACTGGCAATCACCAGCAAAGGAATGGCAATAAAAATCAGTTTCAGAATCCAAAGCCCGCGGGAATCCGGATTCAGCCCAAAAGACAAAATGTCACCTCAAATGCTGAGAATTACTGCCTCCAACACCTTAAATAATCCACCCTAAAAAAAAGGCAATGTATTTATTATGGCACAGACATTCATTAAACCATGAAATCCAAGGACGGCTACGTTTTCCGGTTCACCATGCGGCCCCTTCCAATCAAGGCCGGAAAAATGGTGTGCCACCTCAACGAGGCAGACGCCAAGGAAATGGGAATCCAGCCATTTGAACGCATTGAACTCACCTATCCCCGCAACAAAAAGAAAGCCGTTTCCGTGGTGGACTTAAGCTATGATTCCGTGCTCAAACGCCATGAAATCGGCGTGCTCATGGACGTGCAGGAAAAACTGGGAATCAGGGACGGCTCCCCCCTCGTGGAAGTCAGGCCCGTAGGACGCCCTGAAAGCATTGATTTTGTCAAAAAGAAAATGAATAACCAGAAACTCTCCCTGGAAGAAATCAAATCCATTGTGGAAGACATTTCCTCCAACCACTTAAGCGAAATTGAAACCGCCGCATTCGTTTCCGCCGTCTACATCAACGGGCTTGACCTCGACGAATCCACGCACATGACCAAGGCACTCATCGGATCCGGAAAAAAACTGTCCATTCCCGGCAAAATAGTGGACAAGCACTCCATTGGCGGACTCAACGGACGGGCCACCATGATCGTGGTCCCCATCGTGGCCAGCACCGGACTCAAAATCCCCAAGACCTCTTCGCGTTCCATCACTTCCGCTGCCGGAACCGCGGACGCCATGGAAGTGCTGGCGCCAGTGAATTTATCCCTAGCCAAAATCCGCGAAATCACCCAAAAAACCGGCGGAGTCATTGCGTGGGGCGGTGCCGTGGACCTTGCCCCTGCGGACGACAAAATCATCAAAATCGAGTACCCGCTTTCCCTCGACCCCGAAGGACAGGTCATTGCCTCCGTGATGGCCAAAAAGGCCTCCGTGGGGGCCCAATATGTGGTCATTGACCTTCCGGTCGGACCGGATGTCAAGGTCAAAACCCAGGAAAAAGCGGAATCATTGGCCCGCAAATTCATTGAAGTCGGCAAACGCATCGGAATCCGGGTGGAAGCCGTCATCACGAACGGAATGGAACCCAGCGGCCCCGCATTCGGGGCAGCCCTGGAAGCCCAGCACGTGCTCAAAATCCTGGAAGGAAAAGTGTACGACAACCTCGCCCAAAAAGCCGTGGAACTCTCCGGCGTGCTGCTGGAACTGGCCGGAAAAAGCCCGAAAGGAAAAGGAACCGACATGGCCCTGCATATTCTCCAGTCCGGAAAAGCACTGTCCAAAATGAAGGAAATCATCCGCGCCCAAGGCGGAAAACCGGTTTCCGCCCACCAGATTCCTTTTGCCAAATTCCGTAAGGAAGTCCGCAGCATGCAAAGCGGGGAACTCAGCAACCTCAACGTAAAGGCCCTCACCACCATTGCCCGCATGGCCGGAGCCCCCATTGATCCCTATGCCGGAATCCTGCTGCACGTGGAAGAAGGCCAGAAACTCAGAAAAGAACAGCCCGTGTTCACCATTTACTCCGGCAGCCGCCAGCGCCTGGATGCCGCCTACGACTACATGAAAACCCAGACCATCATCGAAATGGAAAAAATCATCCTCGAAAAACTGGAATAACGCTATCTTCGGTAAATCCGGTCGTGATGATCAAAATTCAAAAACAGAATGAACTGGCTTCGCTTGTCAAACGAGAAAGTCAGAACAAAATTCCGGTCAATATGAACCCGCTTCCGATCGCTTAAATCATAGCGAAGAGTTTTGTAGTGCTCAATCACCCCTGCATCGGCTGAAGCGATTTCCTCCATTTTTTTCATCAGAAGTTCATAGCGGCGGCGGTCATGGCGGAAAAGCTTCCGGAGTTTGTCCTTTAAAACATCGGAAAACCCGTGCCTGAAAGCCATTCAGTCGCCTTCAACAATTTTTCGCAAATCCGAAAAAGAGGTGTGCTTTTGCCCGTATTTTTTCAGATGCGAACCCTCCAGGGAAAGGATTTTCTTTACGTACTGCTCATCCACTTCCGGTTCCAGTTCATTTACCCCGTACAGCTCAACAAACTTATTCAACGCTGCACTCTTGTCCCTCAAATCATACCTGGCCTTCACCACCGACAAAACCTGACTTGAATACTTATTCAGCGAAACCCGGGCATCCACCACAAAAATCACCTCAAATGCATTTCGTATTCACATATAGTGAAGGACAAAAAGAATTAGACAGGCATTTCCTGAATACCTGCCGTAAACACAGTAATTCGGCTTTCCTGGGAAAGTATTTGCCTGTTTCGTCCAAAAATTAATGTCACTAACTATAGTATGCATAATTTATTAAAAGGCAACCCCAACCAAAACAACTGCTGTTCAGTGAACACACTACAAGGCTATTCCGGTCCGGATGGCTTCTTTTACAATGCCGATCCGGCCGGACTTTTCCCGAAATTCTTCCGGCGTATAACAAAGGGCTTCCAGGGACTCCCGTTCATTCCAGTACGCATACATCTTTTCCGTGCGTTCAAAGAAATTCATTTCCCCAAACTGCGAACTGACTACCAGGACATCATAATCAGAGTCCGCCAGCGCATCGTTTCGGGCCCTTGAACCAAACAAGATGACCTTGGCATCCTTAAAGTCTTTCCGAAGACATTGGGCAAACTTTCGGATTACGGACTGGACTGCTTTTCGCTCCATTCAAAAACCTCCCGGGCATTCTCCAGCAGTTCTTCTGCAATTTCTTCATCGTAGGCATCCTTGGGTATCGCATTGGCCGCATCCGGGTAACGGGTCTGAATATAGTGCGGGTTCAGTTTCCTACAGGCTGAAAGAATCTCTTCCGGTACGCCCAGCTCCCTTGCAATGGCAACCAGGTTATGAACCGGCGTGCTCTTCCGCTGCTTGAGAATGTAAACGGCCTTCAAAGCCTTTTCGGCGGACTGCTGGCAGTAAAAGGCACAGGCATAATGAATTTCCTGGGAGAAAAGTGTCTGAGCTGTTTGCAGATCATCCTCGGCCGCATTCAGCCAGTCAAAAACTTCCTTACGCATACAGCCATTACGCCCTCAAACCCATTTAAATGTAACGAAACGACCAAACAGACCAAAAGATACAATATTTGCAGTACTTGTATTTCAGTATAAGTAATATTGCAGTTTACTTATAGTCAATTTTGATTGATTTTATTGCCCACCGAATCGAACCGGGCCAATCTCCAACCCAAACCACTACATAAACCGAAACGTTTATCAAAAAAAACGTTAAGGATACTGCCCAAAAGGAGGGAAAGGAATGAACAAATTACTTTTAGCCGCCCCGCTCGCATTACTGCTCATACTCAGCGGGGCACGCAGATACAGGGAGGAAGCACGGGGGAAGCAACCCTGCTATCAAAGAGTCCTACCAGCGCGATTTTCTCTAATACCCGGTAGTGACTCAGTCCTTTCAGGCACTTCCTGGCCGTCTATACATAGTAACTGCCACCTGTCCAACTGGAAAGTTCGCAGTGATTGGTTATTGTAACTTTGATTACACAACTGCAAGAAGCGCCGGAGGGAGTAATTCGGTAGGAAGATTAGAAGGAGCTGACATTGACTCCTGGACCTGTACCGGGTATAACCCACCGGAAACAAACACGAGGATTGTATCCGCCACTGCATTCTGTAAATAATCTCCCGGATCCCCCTTCCGGGCCCCTTTTTTTTATTTTTTCATGAGTTCGTTGAAGACGTTCACGAGTTCGTGGACTTCGAGTTGCATGACTTTTTTTCCCGCCAGCGGGTGGGCGGAAACAATGGAAACGGAATTCTTCCCTAAATCCATGAAGGGAGCCGCGTCCTTGAAGGCGCGGGAGAGGTTTTTGTTCTTGAAGCGGAAGAGTTCCTTGATGAAGTGCGCGAATGCGGGTTCATTTCGGGCCGTTCCGTGCGCGCGCGCGGATTTCAGAAAGAGCCCGGAAGTCATCACGCTGGGCTTGGGAAAGAAGGCCTCCCGGGGAACCCGGAACACTTCTTCCAGTTCAAACGAGTACTGGGCCATCACGCTCACCGCATTGTATCCATGCATGCCCGGATAGCTCATGAGTTTGGCCACAAAATCGGACTGCAGGAGCATCACTGCGGAGTCAAATGAAAGCCCGCCCAGGCGACCCATTAATTCCGAGGAAATCCCGTACGGAGGGGCACAGACGATTTTGGAGAACGAAGGCAGGGAAAGTTTCAGAAAATCGCCTTCGAGGAGTTCAAAGGAATCCGAAACGATTTCTTTGCGTAAGAGTTCCGCCAGCACGGGGTCGGATTCAATGCCGATGACGGGACAGTGCTTAAGGAGTTCCTGGGTGAGAAAACCGGTTCCGGAGCCGATTTCCAGCACGCGATCGGAGGGTTTAAGACCGGCGGATTCCACCAACGCCAAAATCACGCGCGCATCAATCAAAAAATTCTGGGAAAGGGATTTGCGGGGACGGAACCCGTATTTCACCATGAGTTCGTTGAGCCGGTTAAACAGTTCACTCATGGTTTACCGCTTACCTGCGTCTGGCTTCGCCGGGTTCGGTTGGCGGGCGCACGAACAGGTAATACTTCTGATCCGTGCCTTTGAGTTCTTCGAGGACGCGTTTCACCAGAATCTGCACGGGGTCAGGAAGGAAGGGCACGCGGTCGGAGAGCTGGTCAAAGGACATGAAGTCCCCTTTCTCGCGCTCTAAAAGCAGTTCCTGCACGTGCTTGGGTCCCACGCCGGGCAAGAGCTGCATTTGATGCAGCCGCAGGGAAATGGGGCGGGATTTATTGAAGAATGCAAGAAACTTGGCGGGGTCCGCATTAATGACCTGGGTGATGGCGTTGGGCAGTTCATTGAATGCGGTGGAAGTGAGTTCGGGGAATTCAATCCGTTTCTTGATGTGGCTGATCTGGCTGCGTTCATTGCGGCCAATGTACACTTTTTCGCCGATCTGAAGAGTAACCCCTTCCCGGGGAACCACTTCGAGGAGTGTGAAGCTGGTGGTGCCCAGTAACTGGGCCAGCGGCTCGGATTTAAACGAGCTGCTTTTTCCGCGCGCCAGAAAATCCAGCACAATACCGTTGTCTTCCATAAGAATCCCTGAAACTACATAATTAGGGTGGAGAACTATTTTAATGCTTTGGTTAGTTCGTCCAAAACAGCTTTTTTTTGCTCTTCGGAAAAGGAAGGGCCTTTCACCAGAAGCAGATTGAGTTCATCAAGGTCTTTGGGCAGCAGGTCGGCAATCCGAACGGCCGTTTCAGGAGTCATGCCCTCGATTTTGTTCAGGGTTTCCACCAGTTTCTCGAACTTGGATTTGGAGAGTCCAACAAACTTTTTTGTGTAATCGAATGCCGTCTGCTGTTCATAGGTCATTGGGGTTTCCTCCGTGGAGCGCTCTTTGAGGATTTCCTTGACTTCAATGAGTCCGAGAATGGATTTGGAGTTTATTTTTTTTCCCAACATGGTTGTATTCCTTCAGGCGGCGGCCATGGAGGCCGGAGTGGTTTTAACGGGACCTGCAGCCTGCAGGTGGGCAGCCGGGATAATCAGCTGACGGGCCTGGTTGCCTAAACGTACGGCCACCACATAGCTTCGGCCGCGTTTGCCGATCACTTCCCCGGTTTTTCCCTGAAAGCGAAGGCTTGGAAGACCGGAATGGATGGACGGACTAAGCTTAATATGCACCCGGGTTCCCACGGAGAAGACGGCCATCAGGTCGTTCACGGAAGGCTTAGGGCCCCTTCGTTTCATTAAATCGCGGGATTTCTTTCGTTTTCCCTTGGATGCTTTAGAGGACATAATCGCAATAACTCCACTGAATAAGCGTACATAAAAAGCCCTGCAAAGCTTTAAATATCTACTTCAATGGCAGACTTTTAGGAGCCGGAAGTTCCCTGAAAGGAGAATCAACCCCGCAAAGGCTGCATACGACGGTGCATTTCCTCTTTCCGCTGCTTTCGTTTACCATGGATTCCTTTAAGCGGAAAAAGCGGGTTAGGGAGCCTGGATCTGGATGCCAGCGCGTCCTTGGCACCCTTCGCCACCCCGTTATCCCTATGCTGCAGCAATGCACGCAATTCATCGGAAGGAAGGTCCTTCCGTCGGCCTAAAGCTTCTGCGGCCAGCTTCCGCATCTGCTCGTGGGGGTGAGTCAGCAGGCCCTTTAATTTTTTCAAGGGAAAATTCAAGCGAGAGGACAAGGCTTCCGCGGCCCCCAATTCAATGAACCAATCGCCTGAATGCAGCAGGCCTTTCAGGCCGGTTAATGGAAAATCCTTGCAGGAACCCAACTCCCTGGCAGCTTTCCTCCGGATATTGGAGTTAGAACTCCCAAGCAAATCCTTTAATCTGGTCATGGACCCATCCTTTCTGGAACCCAGCATCCGTGCAGCATCCATCTGAACGTAGTCCTGGGGGTGGTCCAGCAATGCTTCCAGAGCATGCAGAGGAACGTACTTGCCGGCATTGGCTTTCGTTAAAGGATTACCAAATCTTCTCCATACATCGAACACTTCTTTTTGCTTACCGTTTTTTATTGCATTGAGATAAAGCCGGTTGAAAGCGTTCCGGACGGTAGGCGTATAAATACAGTGGGCTCTGTTCTCAAAAGTCAGGCCCAGATTTCGAAAAAGAGTAACCGGGCCCCGTATTTTTCCAAGGCCATTGAGGGTCACCGCACAGGCGGAAATCAGTTCATCTCTTAATCCGCCAGCGGAAGAATTGTCCCATTCCTCCTGCAGGCGCCCTAAAATCGCGTTCAGGTTGTCTTCGGTGTCCGGGCCCAACCTCATTCCGCGAGAATCCGCGTACCTTCTTAAAACCGAGGGCATGAACCAGAAAAACAGCAAAGTAAATAAAAACTCCCGGATTTAAAAACGGGAATGAGTTCAAGGGAATTCGAAAGGAGTTCACTTAATGTAGTGTTCCTGTTTGAATCGTTCCAGGAATAAGGGCATTTCGCGGTGCAGCCAGGCATTCAGTTCAATGAAAGCGGCAGTCTCCGTGCGGACGTAATCTACAATCCGGTCAAATTCGCGGGCAAAATACCATTGGGGCACCAAACGCCCGTTCATGGGCTTTGCCGTTATTTTGTCCAGCCCTGAACCCTTAAACTCCCCGCGGTTCATGATGATGCCGAACGGGCGCAGATCAATGAAAGGCTTGCTGAGAATATCAAGGGGCGTAAAACTATGCAGGGCCGTGCGCTCCTTCAGGAAATTGTGCTCAAAATTCAGGTTATAGCCTACGGGCACAAATGCGAACGGATACGGGTCCGCAATCCTGGTCTTTTCAATAAACTGTCGGATGATGTCGCGTTCGCTGGATTCCCATTCCTTTAATATCACCAGCTCTCCGAGGGCTTCCCCGGAATTCTTGTCCAGTTCCTGAAACTGAATCGTGATAATTTTGTCTTTCTGCGAATCCAGGCCCGTGGTTTCAATGTCCAGATAAAAATTGCCCATAACTGGATTATCCAGCAAAATCCATATTAATAAGCTTTCCCAAAAAGAGTACAGACAAGAGTTCCCAAAGAGGCGTGGATGCAATGAATAAATCCGATTCAACCGAAACCGCCACATTTGCGGGCGGATGCTTTTGGGGAATCGGGGAATTCTTCCGCACCGTGCCCGGAGTGAAATCCACCGCGGCCGGATTCATGGGCGGAAGAAAAACCAATCCCACCTACGAAGAAGTCTGCTATGAAGACACGGGGCATGCGGAAGTGGTCCAGATTGAATTTGATCCCCGGAAAGTATCCTATGAAAAACTCGTGGAATTATTCTGGGAAATTCACGACCCCACTACCTTAAACCGCCAGGGGCCGGATGCCGGCGAACAATACCGTTCCGCCATCTTCTTTCACTCCCCGGAACAAAAAAAGATTGCGGAAAAAAGCAAACAGGAACTGGAAGCATCCAAGAAATTTTCTCGACCCCTCGTGACCCGGATTGAGCCCGCCCAGAAATTCTTCAAGGCCGAGGAATATCACCAGAAATATTTACTAAAACGCGGAGACAAAGCGTGCCATTAGTTCCCTGCCGCTTTTCCGGTAACTCCCTTTAAATACCCTTTTTAAACCTTTTTAAATAGGTTCACTTAGTAATGGAACTGAGGGGGCGTTTGGTTTGAAGTATACAATTGTGAATATGGTGGCTTCGGGGAGCCTGAATGCCACACTGGACTTATATAATCTGGCGGTCAGCATTCCGGAGATTGAGTACGAACCGGAACAGTTTCCGGGCGCGATTTTCAAGTTAAAGGAACCGAAGGTTTCCATGCTCTTATTCAAGAACGGCAAAATCATCTGTTCAGGGGCATCCAGCGAGAAAGACATTTCGTTAGCCATCCTGAAAGCCAGCAAGATCATTCATGAAGTGCAGAAAAGCGTGAAGATTCAAAAAGACGCGGAGTATTCGGTCGTGAATCTGGTGGCCACCGCGAACCTGAACCAGAATCTGGACTTATTCAAGGTGGCGATGGGGCTCGACAACGTGGAATATGAACCCGAACAGTTTCCGGGCGCCATTCTGCGGTTAAGCGACCCCAAGCTGACCCTGCTCTTATTCAAGAACGGAAAACTCATTTGTGCCGGAGCCAAGCGCGAGGAGCTCCTCAAGAAAGGGCTTAACCGCGCCAAGGCCATCGTAAACCAGGTTCAGAGCGGAAAGAAGTAAGTTCATGAATGGTTTCTGCGAAGCATGGCCTCCCGAAGGGAGTCCCTGTACTCGCCGGAGTTCCAGCGAAGCACGCTTCCCTGAAAGGGATGCCCGTACCCGCTGAGGTTCCTGCAGAGCATGCTTCCCTGAAAGGGATGCCCGTACTCGCCGGACGTGACGGCGGGGGAAAGATTTAAAAGCATTCTTGTGGGAGTTTTGGTTGATTAGCGGTCATAGCTGCCGGGAAACACCTGATCCCTTTTCGAACTCAGAAGTTAAGCCGGCAGTGTTTTGGTTGGCGCTGAGCTTTGCTTGGAGCCTCCAGGTGCTGCTAATCACTCTTACTTTTTCTTAGCGTAGCCGTCGGTGCCGGTGATTTCCTGAATGTATTCTTTGAGGGCGTCTTCCCAGCGGCGGAAGGTGTAAATGCCGCTCTGGGAGAGTTTTTCGCTGGAACCGCTTTCGTTGTCGGGCCGGGGGGCCGGAAGAATGAATGCGTCCGAGGTTACGGGAACCACGCGAACTGACGGAGTGCCGGCGAATTCCAGGATTTTTTTGGTGATTTCGTATCGGGTGGAAACGCCTTGGTTGACGGCATGATAGGTTCCGTAGGCACGGGTTTTGATGAGGGCGGAAATGGCCGCCGAGAGGTCCACCGTGTAGGTGAGTGAACCGGTTTTGTCCGTAACGGCCTGAATGGAATCCGTTTTCTTGCTGAGGTCGAGGATTTTGCGGACAAATTTTTTGTCGGCAGGTCCGCCGCCGAAAATCCATCCGGAGCGGATAATGAAGTATTCGCTGAGGCAGGACTGAATGATGCGTTCGCCCAGCCATTTGGATTCCGCGTAAGTATTGTTCGGAAAACAGGGATCCGTTTCGCGGTAAGGGGTTTTTTGGGTTCCTCCGAAGACGGCCAGCGTGCTCACGTAAAGAAAACGGGAACCGGTTTTTTTGGCGGCGGTCACGAGGTTGGCGGTTCCGCCGGCGTTGACCCGGAATACTTCCGGGTTATTCTGGCTTTGGTCCACGTCCGTCATGGCGGCCAGGTGGCAGACCACTTCGGGATTAAAGGAGGAAAAGGTCTTGAGTACCTGCGCGTAATCCGTGATGTCCATTTCGTTTTTGTCAACGCCGAGTACTTCGTTTTCGCGGGCCAGCACTTTCAGGAGGCCGGTTCCCAGCATGCCCTGGCTTCCGGTCACAAGTACGCGCATGGATTTCACCGATTTATTATTCGGAAAAGAATGAATAAAAAGGCAAGGGTCAGCAGGGAAAGGACCATTCCCAGATAGTCCGTCCAGACCGGCCCATAGCGGAGTTCAATCGTTCGCGGCGTTTCCGCATACAGGCGCATGCCGGGGTGGGCGTCTTCGAGAAGCGTGCCGGCGGGAGCCTGCCAGCGGGGGAAATAATTTACTTTTAGCAGCGTGGAAGGGGGACGGATTTCGAGGACTATTTTGTCGGATTCGAGGGCCATCAGTTTTCCGTTTTCAAGCAGGGAATAACCGGTTTCATGAATGGAGGGAAGCGGGGAAGCGGAAGCCGGAAACCCGCAGGAATTCAGGAAGGACTGCAGAGGGCGCGTGAGTGCCACGAAGTGGGTGATGCCGGCGGTGCGGGCCGCTTCCCGCAAAGAATCACAGGAGTCCGTTTGGCTGAGTTTTTTCTGCAGGTTCATGGAGTCTGAAAGCCCGTAGGCATCGAATCCGAAGGCCGTGAAGGTCTGAAGCGGGTAACGTAGAATGGCTGCAGAACCCAGAATATAGTCAGCCGGGAGTGCTTCAAATCGGGAACCGGAAGGAAGGGTTGAAATGACTTCCAGTGCCTGCGGTAGGGAAACGGCCGTGCCGTCCGGGGAAAGGTATTGTTTTTCGGAAAGCAGGGGAAAATGATAAACGTACTGGGAGAACAGGTAGGGAGCCATGAATGCAAGCCCCAGAATGCCCACAACCGCCAGCGGACGAAGTGAAAAGAGGAGTTTTTTCCAGTTCCCGCGCTGGGTTTGAGTGAAAAAGAAAAGCAGCATCAGCAGGAGGAGGAAGAAAACGTGGTAGCTGTGCGCGAAGAGTTTTCCCAGCAGGGGCCAATTCAGGGGAAGCAGAATCAGAAGCGAGAGAACAAACCCCATTCGGAGGAGGTTTTTCTGCCGGAAGGAAAACGTAACGGTTTGCTGCAGGAGCAGGAATAAGAAAACGGCGGCCAGGAAGAGTCCGGAGGAAAGGATTCCGAAAGTCCGCAGTTCACTGAGTCCGGCCTGGAATGAAACAACGGAGTAAGGCAGGAATGTGAGGTAGGGCAAAAACCAGAATGCACTCAGCCCGGCCACGGATGCGCCGAATAATGCGAGGCGCTTGAGGTCTTTGATTGAGGAGATCATGGCCAGGCCCGCCAGGCCCAGAAAAATGACGGTCACGGAAGAGGAAAGAACGGAAAGAACGGCCGCAGCAATGGCACCCAGTAGCAGGCGGAAATCGGTTTTTTCGGATTCCAGGAACCGATAGAGTAAAATGAGAGCCGGAATGAAGAACAGCCAGGCATAGGCTTCGTAGAGGCGGTTAAGAAAATTGAAGGTAATGGGATTGAGAACCAATACGAGTCCGGCGGCGAGTTTTTCCCATTTGTTTTCTCCGGGCAAGAGCAGGAAGGTGAATGGAACAAGGAGGCGGAAGAGCAGAACGGATAATGCATAGGGAAGGGTTAATTGCCCAAGGCCCAGGAAGGAAAACAGCAGGGGAATCACGGAAGGAAACGGCTGGTCGAAGGTTCCCAGCGGAACGCCCATAAAGAATGCATGTGACCATGGCTGAAAAGCCAGCAGGTAGCGGACCGCGTAACCGACCGCATCAAAGGCGAGTTCATCGGAATTAAACACCAGCAGGAATTGGGCAATCAGAAAAACGTATCCGGCGGCCACCAGCCAGGGGAGGAGTTCAGAAAATGGAAACCGTTTGGGCGGGTTCATGAAGCATTACTTGTTTTGGATTTCCCAGAGTTCTTTGCCGAAAAAATCCCAGGGAACACGGTACTCGTCGGACGGATCGTACACCTGGTCGGTGACGTACATGATGCTGGCGGGCTGATGGCCCAGCGCACAATAGCCGTGCCAGATTCCTTTGGGAATCCTGAGAAAAACCGGGTTTTTTTCGCCCAGGAAAAACTGTTTGGGGACCACTTTCTGGCGGAGCAGGCTTTCACGGCCTTCAATGCCTTTGCCGTCGTTCCAGAATTCCCGGAAGTCGGCAAGCACGAGGCGTACGTTGCCCTGCACGCAGGCCACCCAGTCGGTTTGTTTCCGGTGGAAATGGAATGCCTTGATGGCGCCCGGGAAGAGATGGGAAAAGGTCAGCTGGCGGAATTCGCCGGCCCTGAAAATCTCATCTGTGTGGCGGACGATTTCGTATACGTAACCCCGGTCATCCAGATGGAATTTGAGGGGCTTTTGTTCCACGCCTTCCAGAACCATAATATCGCTTGAATTAGGTGTGGGTTAACTTAAAAGTATTTCCTTCCACATCGCGAGGCCCGTCTGCAGGCCTTTTACGTAACTGGAGCCCACTCCCTTGGATTGGCCTCCGCGTTTGCGGAAAGTAACGGGAATTTCAAGGGTTTTAAGGTCCTGGTGAAGGGCCTGCAGGATCATGTGCGGGGAAAAACTGTTGCCGGTCACCTGCAGGGAAGGAAGCAGGGCATCCAGGGCTTCGGGACGGATGAGGCGCAGGGTACAGCCCACATCCGTGAGGCGGGTCCTGCTCCAAAAACGCAGTTCGATGAGTTTGGCAATGAAAATGTTTCCATACTGAATAAACCAGTTCATCTGGGTGTCGGGATCGCATAATTCCCTGGTGGTGCGGGTGCCCAGCACCAGATCCGCATTCTGAATGTAGGCCACCATCTTGTCAATGTCCTTGGAGGAAAACGTCTGGTCGCCTTCCACCAGCAGAATCAGGTTTCCGTTTTTTCGGGCTTCCTGGAGGGCCCGCTTGCAGGCGGCTCCATATCCCTGCACGGGTTCAGCCACCACCACTGCGCCGGCTGCCTTGGCTTCCTGGGCTGTGTGATCCGTGCAGTTGTTGTCAATGACCACCACCGAGCACACCAACGGATGGGATAAAAAATCTTTTACGGCGGGCCCGATCACGCCTTCATCGTTATAGGCCGTCATGCCCACGCTGATCTTAGGGTTTGAAAGGGGCCGGTACATGATGGGACGCGAACGGGAACGAAAAAAATGAAGGTCCACTACAGCCGCCGCGAAAGCCAGCAGGAACAGCGAACTGCTGGAATAAAAAACGGAATTCAAAAAAGCGGAATCCGTGCCGGTGGCCCAAAGCAGGGTGCCCAGCACAAAGAATCCGAAGGCAACCAGGCACACCATCAGTCCATAAAGCAGCAGCCGGCCCATAATGCATTAACGGGGCAGGGAAACGAATAAATAGGCTTTCGGCCGCGGAAAAGAATTCATTTCAGGGGAGACGAAAGATTCATTTCCGCGCATAGCCGGGGAAAAACAGACTCAACCGAGAAGTCCTGGGCGCGTGGGGGGCCGGATTCGGATAATCGGCGCAAAAGTGCCGGGTCTTCCAGCAGGAAAGTTATTTTTTCAGCCAGGTCCGCCGCATCCCCTTTTCGGAAAAGGAGGGCAAAGGAGCCGTTTTCCGTAAGGGAGCGAAAGGAAGGAATGTCGGAAGCGATCACGGGAACCCCGAATGAAAGCGCCTGCACGAGCACGTATCCAAAGCTTTCATAATTGGACGGAATCACAAGTGCCGTGCACGAACGCAGGTGGGCTTCCAGCTGAACGGAGTCCAGGTATCCTTCAAAGCGAACGACGGATTGCAGACCCAGTTCCAAAACCCGGGAACGAAGCTGCACCAGTATTTCAGGCCGGTCCGCAAAACCGCCCAAAAAAAGAACCGTGTCCGGCATGCGGCGGTGAACGATGGCCATTGAATCCAGAAGAGTCAGGATTCCTTTCTGCCGGGGTTCGAGCCGGCCCACAAACAACAGCCGCTCGGATGGGCGCTCATGGACGGGGTGAGCGGGAAACTCATGAAGGGGAGCGGGAATCAACGAGAGTCTGGCGGAATCAATTTTCATTTCCGAAACCAGCGCTTCCCCGGTTTCAGGGGTGGGGGCGAAAATTTTTTCACAAAGATTCAGAACCCGGGAGAAAACGGTTTCATCCAGCAGCCGCAGCAGGGGCATTTTTTCGGATTCCCGCGAATGCAGGGCACAATAGTAATACGCTTTTTTTCCGCTCAGGCGGGCTGCCAGAATGGCGCCGGCGGCAAAATGATATCCGCAGCCCACAATCAGGACCACGTCCGGAGAAAAAGAATCAATGGCGTGACGGGTTTCCCGGAAGGAATAGTAATCGCGTAAAAAGAAACTTTTCTGACGGAATTCGCGGACCGGCAGATGGTCCACCGAATGCGTGCGCGCAGAGTCGGCGGCGGCCAGCACCTGCAAGGGATAGCCATTTTGCTGAAAAGCTTTCGCAAACGTGAATGCGGCCCGCTCGGTTCCGCCTGGAAAACGGATTCCCCCGTTTTTTTCCTCCGGGAACCATTGGGCAACCAGCAAAATACGTGGCAGTGCCATAACCAGTATCGGTATGCAAACCGCTTAAGTGGATTATGGTTCAGTGACGGGAATGCGTTCCAAAAGCCCCGGAAAGGGAGTGGGACGGTAATAATTCCGAATCAATGAATCCCCCAGATCCAACTGATCCGTGGAAATGAATTTCGGTTTCAGCCGTGCAATGGAGGAATAGGCATTGTAATCATAGGCGTAACCCATTTCCCGGTAGGTGGGCAGGGCCATTGGAACCGCGTACCAGAAGAAATCCGTGTCAGGGCGGAAGAGATTGAACCGGCGCTCGGAGTCATACGCATAATCCGAAGGAGTGGAATGATCCAGCACAAACTGGACCCGCTCCAGCGTGGGCTTAAGCGGATTAAACCAGAGCACTCCGAAAAAGGCCGGAATGACGAGCATTCCAATCAGGAAAACGGCCACCAGGGGAAAGAACCGATTAATCCGTTCACTCAATTCGGAAAGCGCATACACGGCCGCCAGTACGGCAAACGGAATGATGCTCAGATAATAATGCATGTAGGAAACCTTCACCAGGAAGAGTGAAGCCAAAGAAACCAGGAAGAAAAGGGAAACCATGCGGGCCAGAAAATGGTTTTTCCGCCATGCCAGCAGCACGCCCGCAAAAGCCAGCACCCAGTAGGAGGCATTCTGAATGAAGGAGAGTTTAAGGTAAATGAAGGGATTCAGCGTATCCGTGGTCAGCAGATTAAGAAAGACATTGAATATAAGGAACGCATTCAGGGAACCGCTGATCCAAATGAAGCCCAGATAGAGCAGGAGAGGAACCGCCATCATGCCTCCGAATACCCGTGCATCCCGAAGCATTACGCGTTTTTCATGCCAAGCCCAAAGAAATGCCAGACCGGCGGCCAGCACAAAAAATATTCCTTTCTGCAGGAATAAAACCGAAAGCGAAAACAAAAGCGCACCAACCCACAGGTCTTTTTTGCGGGAATCCGAGAAAAAACGCATCAGGAAATAAAATCCGGCCACGCCCGCCAGGGCCATGGGCACGTCCGGCCGGACTTCAAAGGCCTTATCATGAAAAAAAAAGAATGAAAGCGCCATCACCAGCGTCCAGTACGGGGCATGAGCCAATTCAGTGAGTGAACGCGTGAAACGGAAGAGAACGTAAAGCAACAGAAAGGAGGAAAGCAGCATGAGGGCACGCAGGAACAAAAACGTGAAAGCGGATTCCCCACTCACCAGCAGGAAGGGGGCCAGCAGGTAATGGAAAAAACTGTTATGGTGCTGGAAGAAATCCACGTAAGGCGTGTGGCCCTGCAGGATGTGCCAGGCGGAGTGAATGTGCTCGAACTCGTCCCAGTCGGCTTCGCGCAGGAATGCACGGGTCACCATCAAAGAAGCCAATACCACAATCAGAAGAATCAGCACGGTTTTTCCGTGAGCGGACCACAAACGGTTCATTGAATTCAGCAATCGTTCTCCACCAGCCAGGAGCACACCGGCTCCCAGCAACAGCAGGGAAAAGATGAAGGAAACGGAGTTCAGAAGCAGGGGCGTGCAGAGCACGCACTGGCCGGAAATGGCCAAAAAATTGGCCAGCAAGAGTACGAAGGGAACCGAGAACGGCCAAAAAAGGTTGAGCAGGCCGGCGGCCATTAACCCAAACCCCGTCAGCCGGAATGCATCCATGAAAGATGCTGTGAACAGAACGAAATAAAATAGCTTACGGACTGCATTCATGGATGAAAACGGTTCACTGGCTCGTGGTGCTGGCTATCGTGTTCGCGTTGTTCTTTTTTTCCATGCCGTGGAAGGGCGAATTCTCCCTTAACGATGATGCCCTTTATGCGGACTCCGTGCGGGATTACGTGCTGAGCGGAAACTTCAGCCGGTTCAATTACACGTCTTTAATGGCTGCCCAGATTCTTCCGGCGGCCTGGCTTTCTCCCTTGCTGGGACTGGATTATTCGGGCCTGCGGCTG
>JACRDJ010000092.1 GCA_016218635.1 Candidatus Iainarchaeum sp. | reverse complement strand
TCCGAAGCCCGCCCCAACGATTGGATTTGTCTTGGGTTATTGTCAGCCGTTTAACCTGCGCCGGGCCCTTGAGCATAATAAGCTTCCAAGCCCGAACTATTTAAATTCTTCGCAGGGGCTTTAGTAAAGAAAACGGCGAAGAAAGGCCGACCGAAGGTCGTCCATCGTTCCCACCGGGGAAAGCCCATGCGGAGCAAAGTCCGTCGAAGACGGCCTCTCGTTCCAACCGGGCGAAACCGGTGCCGGACGTGTCGGCGAAGCACAGGCCACTGAAAGTGGCCTTTCGGTACCGGCGATCGAAAGCGCCGTAGGGCAAGGAAAACGCAGTAAGCGCCATTGAAAATGGCGCCCGTACTCGCCGGACGTGTCGGCGTTGGGCTGGTAGCTCACTTGGTAGAGCGCACGGTTCGCATCCGTGAGGCAGCGGGTTCGATTCCCGCCCAGTCCATTGCCGGTAATGCGCCGGCAGTACGCGGACCGCTTTCAGCGGGCCATTCTCAACTGTGCCTGTTTCGTCAGGCAAAAACGAGTGCCCATGCTGCGCATGGCCAGTGCTTCGCCTGTTTCGTCAGGCAAAAACGAGTGCCCCATCGTTTTCGTCCGATGGTGCCGAGAACCCCCGCTTCGCGGGAGTTGTGCTATGCCGCTTCCGATCGGCAGTACCGGAGCACTACCTTCGGTAGTGCGTGCTTCGCGCATCGTTTTCGTCCGATGGTACCGCGGCCCCTGCTTCGCAGGGAAAGTTAACGTCCGGTAAAGTTACTTGCCTGTCTTTTATTCTTTTCTTTGAATGCATTTGTCATGGGCTTTCCTTTGCGTTTGATTCTGGACACCAACATTTATGGGTTGATTGTTGAAAAGGATACGGAGTTGTTGGTGAAAGCACAGACTACTTCGAAAGTCACCATTTGCGGGTTTGAGGTCATCCGGACGGAGTTAAGGGATACCCCGAAACAATTAAGGCATAAAAACAGGAATCTCAGAAACGTGTTGCTTTCCGGTTACGATAATATTGTGAAAAAGCATTCCTATCGCTTATCCCCTCTCATAGAGGATCTTGCGGGCGAATATTGGAAAGAGTATAAGGGCGGGATTTCTAAAAAGAAAATGTGGAACGACTTCCTCATTGTGGCCTGTTCAAGCATTCATCGGTTGGACATCATTGTGTCCGAAGACAATCATTCCATGATTTCAGAGCCCGCCTTGGCGGCCTACCGGAGGGTCAACGGAAAAAATGAGTTAAAAGAGCCTGCATTCCATTCGTTAGACCAGTTTGCCAAACTACTTTGAGCCGGTATGGTATTTGATGAATTCCCTGAGCGCTGCCCTGAATTCAGGGTCTTTTTTGGCTTCCTGGACTTCCTGAACAAACTTTCTGGCCTTCGCCATTTCCTGCTCGGACGGTCTACTTACAAGCACCGTGTTAGAGTACATTTCCAATCAACCTTGATATACTTAAGATATTTGGCTATTTAAATATAATCTAAGTATCCAAACGTAACTGCCCGTGAAAGCGATTCATTCAATCGATTCCAGGAACTTTCGGGCAATTTCGGCTATTCTTTCGTTGGATTTGATGCCCGTCCAGGGGTCGTCGGGGTTGACTACGTTGATGACTACCACGTTGGCGCCGTTGAATACGGCCGACTGGGCTTCTTTGAGGTACATGCCTCCGGCCACGGAAATCAGGGAATCGAATTTGCTTCGGATGCGTTTCACGTGCCGGAACTGAATTATTTTTCCGAACGTTTTTTCCTCATCCCGGCCCTTATGCAAAATGACCACATCCGGGGCTTCCTGGATTTTCCGAAGGGAATCCAGTGGGTCCTCCACATTCAGCATGTCCACCATGGAATAAATACCCTGTTCCTTGCACGTTTTGATAAACAGCCGGACGGTTTCCGGGGGTGCGGCTCCCAGAACTGTGGCGGCATTGGCTCCGGTTTGGACCACTTCCAAGACTTCTCCGAGTGCTCCGTCCATGGTCTTGATGTCGGCCACCAGAAATCCCTTCCAGGCATTGCGGAGTGCGCGGATTCCGTTCATTCCTTCCCGTTTAATGAAGGGCGTTCCGGCTTCCACCCAGATGCGTTCACTGGAGGGAAGCAGGGAGATCACATTCAATGCCTGAGAAAGGCTTCCGTTGAGGGCCACCTGCAGGTAACGGAGTTTGCGCTCAATGGCCATTCAAACCCTACTTTTTTTCCACCAGTTTTCCGACCAGGGATGAAACATCGGAGGGAAGGAAAAGCACGATTTTTTCGGAAGGGTCCTGGGCAATGTCGCGGATGGTCTGAAGGGTCCGCAGGTGCAGGGCGCCGGGGCTTTTCATGAGATTCTCGGATGCCTTGCGGAGGTTCTCCGACGCCGCCAGTTCCCCTTCGGAAACGATGATTTGAGCCCGTCTTTCCCGTTCCGCTTCCGCCTGCTTGGCCATGGCCCGCTTCATTTCCGCGGGCAGTTCAATTTCCTGAATTTTAATGGAAGCAATGTCGACTCCCCATCCGGAGGTCTCGGAGTCCACGATTTTCTTGATTCCTTCCGCAATCTTTTCCCGCTCGGTCAATACAAAGTCCAGTTCCGAGTTTCCAACCACGTCCCGAAGGGCCGTCTGCGTGTACTGGGCCACTGCAAACACGTAATTTTCAATCTTGGTGACCGCATCCACAGGGTTTTCCACCTTAAAGTATACCACCGTGTTCACGAAAACCGGAATGTTGTCCTTGGTGATGACTTCCTGTTTGGGAATGTCCACGGTCTTGATCCGCATGTCCACCACCTGGGCCGTCTGAAGCAGGGGAATGACGAAATTAATTCCGGGAGAAAGCACGCCCGAATAGCGCCCCAAAGTGAAAATGATTCCCCGCTGGTATTCCATGACAATCCGGATCGCGCTCACGATTATGGCTGCCAAAAAAAGCAGGAGCAACGGGAACAATAAGAGCATTTCAATCAGCAAGAGCATTTCATTTCCCCCATTCAATTAGGCGTTCAGTCTTTTTAGTTCTTTGCCTGGACGATTTTGCGCACCGGCCACGAAATCTCAATTCCTTCCCGGTCAAAGGCGACCTTCAGTTCCTTGATGAATTCATGAATGACCAGGAATTTATCGTTTACCTTCTCC
>JACRDJ010000091.1 GCA_016218635.1 Candidatus Iainarchaeum sp. | reverse complement strand
GCGGATTTCTTTCGCGGAATCCGTGGTGTAAAGGGCGGTTTCCTGTTTCGACGCGCTCATTTTTCCTCCCGGTCCGGTGAGAGCGGGCAGGAACCGGCAGTGAATGGTGGCCGGCTTGTAATAACCCATTTTGGGCACGATGTCGCGGGTTACGCGGAAATGGGCATCCTGGTCAATGGCATGCGGAATCAGGCAGGGAATGTTTTTTCCCTTCAAGGCACTGGGCAAAAATGCGGGAACGCTCTGCATGCAGGTGAAAAAAATCTGTCCCACATTCGAATCGTTTTCAAACCCGAATACGGCCTTGGCGGTGGAAAACGTAAGCCGTTTGGATACCTGAATGGCCAGCCGGTACATGGTTTTCGCATAATCAATGTCTGAAAAAATGAACGTTTTTTTGGGGGAAAAACCCATGGCAATGACATCCAATGCATTCTCGTACGCCATCGCGTGGGTTTGCTCCAGTGTCAGGTTGGGGTTGAAGAGGAATTTTTCGTCATCCGTCAGCTGGAAGTATAATTCCGTCCCGAATTTTTCCTGCAGCCATTTGGTGAACATCCAGGGAACCAGGTGCCCTAAATGGGTGTTTCCGGAGGGCCCGCGGCCGGTATAGAGATAGAACGGGTTTCCTTTTTCGTATTCACTGAGCAGCCACCCCAAGTCCCGGTGAGAAAAAAATATTTTTCGGCGAAGGAAAGGATGAAGTTCTCCGGCGTGCTTTTCAACCCGTTTAAGCAGCTCTGGCGAGATTTCATTGGTTCCGAATTCCTTAATGAGGCGGGCATAGTCGATTTCCCCGCTGACCTCCCAAGGGGTAACAATAAAATCCTTTTTCATGCTTTAATGAGTAATGATTTCATTTATAATTATGGTGTCTGGATGAGCCCTATGGCATTGCTGGCCGAAAACAAGGTCGTGGTATTTGACCGCCCGCAGGC
The DNA here is from genome assembly GCA_016218635.1 of Candidatus Iainarchaeum sp. Taxonomy (GTDB): domain Archaea; phylum Iainarchaeota; class Iainarchaeia; order Iainarchaeales; family JAFGBZ01; genus JACRDJ01. Next base: position 1,156 of record JACRDJ010000091.1, on the reverse strand, counting down.
CGACCGGTTTTTTTCCAAGGGATTCGGGGAAAAAGACGGATTCTCCACCGTGCTGGATTTGTTTGAGGCATTCTTCCTAGTGCAGGAAGAAAAGCTTTCCGTGGAGGATTCGCGGGGAAAAAAACTCTCCGTTTCTTCTTTCCTCAAAAAATGCCTGGCCCGTGACAAGAAATTTTATTCCAAGTACGCCGTATTCCGGGTACTGCGCCAGAACGGGTTTGTGGTCCGCACCGGACTCAAGTTCGGATTCGATTTCCGTGTGTACCCGAAAGGCAAGCGGCCGGGAGAGGCCCACACGCACTGGGTGGTGCAGGTGTGCCCGGAGGACTTTCGTTTCACTTTCCCGGAACTCTCCCGCATGGTGCGCTTAAGCGGCAACATCCGCACCAGCCTTCTCCTCGCAGTCGTGGACCGCGAGAATGACGTGAACTTTTATTCCTTGGCCCGCTTCAGCGAAGCCAGGAATAAAGAAAAAAAGAAAAAAGAAGACGACTTCTGAAATCAGAAGTCGTAGGGTTTAACGGTCTTGCGGCCATTCTGCTTGCATCGTTCAATGGCTTTGTCGAGCTTTTTTTCCACCAAGGTGCTTAAAGCGTCCACGGAGTCGGAGGCCAGCATCATGTCCTTTCCGCGCACATAGTCTGCTACTTTTGATTTCACTACCAACATTTCGCTCATAAAACCCCTCCTGATGGGTTAAAACCGAAAAATCATTTATACGAATCAAAAAAAGATTTATAAATGAAACCCTTGTTTTGGGCATTTAAGCCCGTTTTTGCCCCCTTTTTGGTTTTTTGCCGCAATGCGTGCGGCCTGAATTGATTGGTTTAAATTCCTTATCCTGCTGATTGAATCGGGTTATTCGGATGAATAAAGTGGTGCCTTCCCGCCGTACCGGAAAGGTCTTTCATGCCCTGCGGGAAGTGGTTCCCATTGCCCAGGCCGTTGAAAAAACCGGCAAAAAAGTGCTCTACCTCAACATCGGCGACCCCATGGTGTATGATTACCGTACGCCGGCCCACCTATGGAAAGCCATTTTTGACCACCAAAAAGAATCCGAAGGGTACTCGAATTCCCTGGGTTCGGATGGGGCCCGTGAAGCCATAGCGGCCTATGCCCGGCGCAGCGGGGTAAGCGGCGTAACCAAAGAAGACGT
>JACRDJ010000090.1 GCA_016218635.1 Candidatus Iainarchaeum sp. | reverse complement strand
CTGGCCAACAAATGCATGCGCAGCGGACAGGGAAAACGCAAACTTTCCGGAAAATTCATCCGTGGACGGGCCGGCTGCGGACTCAAATTCCAAAGCCTCAACATCGTTGAAGAAGCCCTCACCACCGTCGAAAGAGAAACCAAAAAAAACCCCATCCAGGTGCTCGTGGATGCCGTTGAAAAATCCGGCCCCCGCGAGGACGTCACCCGCGTCAAAAAAGGCGGCATCACGGTCACCCAATCCGTGGACGTGGCCCCCCTCCGGCGCATTGACGAATCCCTCAAAAACCTCGCCCTCGCCATGTTCGCTTCCAGTTACAAAACCAAGACCACCGCCAGCCAGGCACTCGCCAAAGAAATCATGCTGGCCGCCAAAGACGACCCCAACTCATTCTCCATCAAACGAAGAGACGAAATCGAACGGATCGCGAAAGGCTCCCGCTAGCCGCTTCCGATCGGCTATACCGGTGGACCATCTTCGGTGGGCCTTCCTCAACTCAACCCGTTTCGATTGGTGCGGCGCTTTCGATCGCCGATACCGGGTACCCTATCGTTTTCGTCCGATGGTACCGAGAACCCCTGCTTCGCAGGAATTGTGCTGCGCAAAACATCCGGTTACAGGCGCAGCCTTTGCCAGCCCCGAACAACCCATTCAAGTAAAACTATTTATTCCGTTCACGCATAACATAGAGTATGCCTCCCCGCATTAACTGGGCCGAAATCCAAAACCGCCTGAAGACCGCCCGCGAAGCAACGGCACGCAACGCCAAGGCTGCCGCCGCCCGCACGAAGGTCGTATGGCAGAAAACCAAGAAGGCCTATAATACGGCCGCCGCTTCCAGGGTTGCACAGGGAATCAAAAAAAACTTTCCAACCGCTATACGGATAAGCGGAAAAGCCATTGCAGGAACCGCCAAAGTAGCCGGACAGACCGCCGTAGTCGGATACCATACCGCCCGCATCGCCAGCTGGCCATTACGCAAAGGCGGAAAACTCGCACTCAAAGGAGCCTACCAAGCCACCCTGGGAACAAAGACCGGAAGAAAACTGACGGGGGCCATGCTGGGAACCGCATTGCTGGCGGGAGGAATCCAGAAAGGAACCGAAACGATTGCACCCGCCTATTATGAAAAAGGAAGAGCGGCTATCATTCAAAAAGCACCCAAGGCCGAAATACCCATTAAGGTTACAGAATGGATCGGCAACAAGGAACAGCAGGCATTCCGGGCCGGACGAAGAGTAACTCGCACCGGATGAGTAGGAATTACCGCCAGAACCAATAAGTCAAAAAAACAAAAAAAGTAGGCGGCTCCCAGAACCCGGTTAGTAGTAAAAACAACGCCGTTCATCAAAGCCTGCTTAACAAAAAGCGTAAAAAAGAAATACACTAAATTAATTCAATGAAACTAACTGCAATAATTTTGCTCGCTGCAATGATACTACTCACCGGCTGCATTTCAAACGAAATCACCCCGGGAGAACAGGCACTCAACCTGTTAAAAAATCACGAAATATACTCCAATTCCCCCGACAATGATGAACACATAAAGCTGGAAGAAAACATGGAAATCGTTTTTGAAATGCCGTTGGGGAATCCAAGAGACCATAAACTTGAAACAGGAAAATGGAAAACCGAATGCGGGCCAAGCACCGACAAAACAGAATGCATGGTAACATATGAGTATGATGCAGCGGACCAAAAAATTTATGCGGTATGGAAAATAAACAGAGAAACCAAAAAGATAACCCCCCTGAATGCATGGGCCAATAACCTCTGCTGGAGCGCGTGCCAGACAATGGAATTCAAACAAACTCACCCATCCCAGATCCCACCCCAGGTAGGAGACGAGTTCGTTGAAATTTATTCAGAAGGCGAAATTGATCTAACCAACTGGAAAATAAAAGACGAACAAGGAAACCAGTTTGAGTTTCCGGACGGATACCACATTGAAGCAGGGCAAAGCATCCGGATTTTTAGCGGGCAGGGACAAAACACCTATGATAAACTATTCTGGAACCGTGTGGACAGTGCCTGGAGCAAAAGCAAAAATATTTTCATTACAGACCAGTTCAATGCCACAATAATCCAAACACATCCGCCTGATTAAACTCCGCAATTTAGGCCCCCATCAGAATCAAAAGAAATGTTTAAATACAAGATAAAATCAATTTGAAGTGATGCCGTCCGTTAAATCCCTTGCTGTTATTTTGCTTGCCTTGCTTCTGCTTTCCGGCTGCACGCAAACCGTGCTTCCGAAGGACGTGAATTCCGCTCCCACGCTTCCCCTGCTTCCGCCGGAGGGAAAAGGAAAACTGGTCGTCACCGTCACGGATGACACCCCCAGCAGCAGCGTGAAAAACATCGTGGTAACCATGGACCTGCAGGCCTGCACCGCGGGCGGCTGCACCACCCTGGAAAAATCCGTCCAAATGGATGTGCTGGACACCGCGGGACTCAGTGCCCTTCTCGCCAATGCGGAACTGCCTTCCGGGGAATACACCGGCCTGAAACTGGCGAACCTGGCCGTTCAGACCACGGATGCGGCAGGGAAAACGGTTTCCCCGGCATTGGCCAGCACGGAACTGGATTTGTCCGGAAAGTTCACCATACAGCCGGATGGAACCACATTCATTAAGATGGATTTCCCGGCGGACTCCTGGTACACGGATAACCCTACGGAAACGCTGACCCCCAAAATCGATACTACGGTCGTGGCCGATGCGGAAATCAGCACGGAACCCATTGAAGTGGACGGAGTCACTTACATGCAGGTAAACATTGAGCAGGGAAAAATTGAGGCCCAGCATGAAAGCCGGATGACGGAAACCGGAACCACCGAATCCAGAACGCTGCCGCGTTCTTCCGAGCCCGTAATGGAAATGCATGTCAAGGAAGCCGGGGACACCGTGGTTACCTTCACGGATTCTTCCGGAAAAATCAGTTCCTTCACGCAGGACCAGCCGGATGTGAAGGCCGCGCTGACGGAACTGACCGCCGAATCCGGTTTAAGTTCAGAACAGTTAACCAAGGCCATGGTGTTAGAGCATGAGGAATCCGAAAAGCTGGCCAAACAGTCCACTGAAAAAACCGAAGCGGCCTTGGCTGAATTAGAGGAAGCCGCCCAGAAAAGCGCGGAAGCCGAGCAGGCCCAGCTAAGCGAAGACGCCAAGGGAACCCTGAACGAAATGCCCGGAGTATGGAAGGATTTCGTGCTCACGGACGCCCAAAAAGAAAACCTGCAGCAGCATTATCAGGAAGTTCTGACTGCCATTGAACAAAAAGAGGACCCTTCTGCGGCCCTGGAATCATTCCGGACGGATGTAGACCAGCTGGGCGCCCGAAACCTGAAGAGTGATTTGCTGGACCGCATTGACACAGTGGAAGAAAAACGGGGACAGATAGTCGAGGCCGAAAAAGCCGCAGTCGTGACCCCCTTGGTGATTGATTCCGTGAAAGATAACCTCGAAGAGGCCAAAGGACTCCTGGAACAGGCCAATGAAAAGGTGAGCGAACTGGTTCCGGGAACCGAACTTAAGGGAACGGAAGAAAAAATCAGCCTGGCCGGAACGTACACGGATAAATGGGATGATTCCATTAAAACCATGGAAAGCGTGGGCGGAGTCGTAAATGTGGACCTGGTCCAAAACCCCGCGTACACGACACCCCCGCAATTCAGCGGGTCCGCGGGAGTCAAACCCGAATTAATCGGCCCCCCGGCGGAGCTCCTGATTACGCCCGAAGTGATTGCACAAATGAAGGACAGCATTACGCAGGCCCAGGAAGCCGGAAGAATCACACCCGAAGAGGCCGCGGAAATGGAAAAGCAAACGGAAAGAATTTCCCAAATTGACCTCACCGTCAAAAGCGCCCTTTCCATTGTGAACACCCGCCTCTACGAAAAGGCCTCCGGCCAGTTTGCATCTGATTACGAAACGGCAGCCAGCCACGGATACACCGGAACCAAGGAACAGTTCATGCAGGACAACGAGAAATTCATGGCCCAGACGCCGGTCATTCCAACCTTTGAACGGGCCAAGGAAGCATACGGATTCCAGGGAAGCCAGGAAGAATACGAGAAAGCCGTGGCATATCAGGCCATTCAGACCGGGACACCCGTCAGAGACATTGCGCCCGGAATTTATGACCAGTACTCCAAATTTGAAGGAGAACTCGGAGCACCGGTCTCAAACGGATTCTATGTACCCAAATACGAGGAATACCAGCGCCAGTTTGAAGGAACCCACTCCCGGGAAGATTACGAAAAGTATGCGGGAATCAATATGAGCGGGGTCAAGGTGGCCGCAGAAGGATACATGCCGCCCCCGCAGTATTATGTGCCCCCCGCCGGATTCGCCATGTACGAGGACAGTTCAGGGCAACGAAGACTCGCTGCCACATACGTGGAAGAAGGACAGCAAACCGAGTTCACGGACCCCCAGGGAACCACCTGGGCCCGCAACGAGGACGGAACATGGAGCGGAACCAAATCCGACGGATCCATGGAAAAATTCGAGCCCTACAAGCCCGCTGAAGGGGAAGGACAATACGGGTACGTGCCCCCGGTGGCGGCCGACAGACAGGTCAGTTACTATAATCCCTACACTTCATTCCAATACAACTATGAGCCTGGCACCGGACATTATAGTTACATGGATGATAAAGGAAAAGAATTCGAAGGAAGCCTCGGAGAAGGGATTCCGCTGGCACTAGGAAGCCAGGGATTTGTAGCCCCCCAGAACTGGAAGGCAGAAGCCGGATACACGCCCCCCGTACAGACATTCAACGACCCCACTGGCCAGACGTGGACCATGAATCCGGCCACCGGAACATGGACCAATAACCAGACCCAGGCAGTGGTCACTTCCGCCGGAAGCTATATTCCGGGAAGCAGCGGAGAAGGCCACGAATTCCAGATGCCGGCAGGATACATGCCACCCCCCAATGCCACCGGTTACTCCGCCAACCCGGACGGAACATACTCTTATACCGGCGGAAGCTATTCAGAAGGAAGTTACGCATATGATGCCCACACCGGAACATACAGTTATACCGGAACCGGTAATTACGATGCAGGAGCATCGTATAATTCAGGAACCGGCACGTACAGCGGAGGCGGATACTATGACCCCGGCACCGGAGGATACTCGGGCGGAGGCGGATACAGTTACGGGGATGGTTCCGGAAGCGGCGGATACACCGGGCCACCCGGAGGGGACGGCGGGGGTGGAATGCCCCCCGGAGGGGACGGAGGCGGAGGTTATGGCGGAGGCGGCGGGGGACCGTGAGTTTTGGGTTCAGTCAGCACTTTTTCTATCGGTTTGGGTATTTCCTATTTAAATCTTGTGCAGAACGAAATAGTGAGTAACTGCAATTAAGTGAACTTTTTGGCCCGAAAAGAAGACGTAGTACGCCTGGCTGAATCCCTGATGGGAAACCAGCAAAACATCCGCAACATCGGAATTGTGGCCCACATTGACCACGGAAAATGCGTGAGCGGAAACACCCGGCTTTATTTAGGAAGCGGGGAGCTGGTGGAAGCCCAACAGTTGTTCAATCAGAGTGCGCAGGGCAAACCCATCAAAGCCGGAGAAAAGGAACTTGTATATGATATTTCGGAACAGAATATCCTAGCCATGAGCTTTGATGCCAACAGCAGGCAACTGACTCATCAGAAAATCACGCACGCGTGGAAACTTAAAGCGGATAAGCCCCTCATTAAACTCACATTGTCCACTGGACAGATCATTGAGACCACACCCGAACATAAATTTTACGGTGTTGACCCGCAGGCCCGGGTTATCCAAAAGACGGCAGAAGAAATCAGAGAGAACGAATTTATTCTGGCCCCCAAATTCATTGAAACGGACTCATTTTCCCTCACAGAACTCAAAAATGCGCTCCTGAAGAAACTGGAATCGGATGAATCATTTCTGGTCCGCCTGAATGAACGCAATGCACTGAACCTTAAACTGGAAATCCTGACATATGGGCTGGAACGCCTAAGGATCGGGGTTGGTTCACGGTTGGCCAATAAATCGTTTTACGGCGGCGTTTACAACGGACATTACCGTCTTCAGGACTTCATGAAGACCTGCACGATACTGGGACATGAGCCCTATTCCCTGATTGAAACCGTTTACGCCAGGCAATCGCTGCAACAGGAAGGAAAAAGCACCCTCGAACTGCGGTTGCCCCAAAACGAGTATGACTTTGTTGAACTGGCCTACCTGCTGGGACTCGTATGGGGAGACGGAGGAAAAAGCGGAAGACAAATCCGGATTACCAACGAGGACCCGGAAATTATTCAATCCATCCAGAAAATCTGCATGAATCTCTTTGGCCGAAAAATCCAGGTGAGAAAATACGGGTCCAAGGCCACGCGCATGGATTTGAGTCTGGGGCTCACGTTTGTGAAGATACTGGCAACGGCATTTGATTTGCCCCTCCAGAATAAAGCACACTCCATATCCATTCCGTCACTGATTCAGCGCTCCGACAACCCGCTACTGAAAGCCTTCCTGCAGGGATACTTTGACACGGACGGAACCGTCGAAAAAGCCAGAAGTGCGGTCAGCATCAGTTCCGTTTCACCCAAAATGATTGCCGATGTTCAGATGGCACTGCTCCGTTTCTCCTGCATGGGAACCCTCATTCACTCCAGGAACACCGTATATATTTCCGGAAGCAATGTGAAGGAATTCACCGAAAAAATCGGCTTCCGGCTGACCCGAAAACAGGAAAAAGCACTGGAACTGGTCAGGCGGGCGGAATCCAACCGGAATACGGACCGGCTGCCTTTGGCCGGAAAGGTACTGCACGAAATCCGCATGAAGCTGGGCGTTCCGCTGAACCACTACTCCAAAACCCAGGAAGCGGTTGAACGAGGACTGCAGGGAATGTACTACAACAATTTCAGGTCATTCATTGACGGAACCTATTCCTTTGTGGGGAACCCGAAAATAAAGGACCCGCAAGCATGGCAGGAAGTTCAGGAAATCGAAAAAACGTTCCTGGACTGCCGCACGCCGTTTGTTACCCGGATTGAAAAAACGACCCATGAATCGGTATACGATTTCACGGATTAAAACACCCATAATTTT